>CADBQZ010000195.1 GCA_902796865.1 uncultured Ruminococcus sp.
ACCGGCTGTCATTTCAGTGAGTAGAAAAGAATAGACAAAGGCAATACCTGTCATTTGGTATTGCCTTGTTCTTTGTCTAAAAGCTCTTTGAATTCTTTTTTTATATCCTCCATTTTTCCTTCAGGTTCTCTGTGTCTTCCATGTATATCATGTCCGCATACAGATGAATATTCACAGTATTCACATACTTTGTTTGAAAGATATAAAGGACAGCAGTCTATATCTCCGCTGTAGAGCTTGTCTGCAAGTTCTTTTATTTTATTGTCGGTGAATTTTTTCAGATTTTTGAATTGTTTCATGCTAAGATATTCAGAAGCTTGTTCGTTAAGCAGCGGTTCACCTGTTCCGGTATCTTTTGATGTGACTTTTGCCGGGATATATATACCTTTTATATCTTTTTCCATTGCCGAAAGTACCATTCTGTCTTTTAATACGACACCTTTCATGCGGTACTGTTTTCTGAGGTGTTCTTCAATATCTTCCGAACTGTCTCTGTCTCTTGAACATGATATTTCTCTTGACGGCATATACAGAACTCCTGCCGGGGCGCAGCCGCTGTATTTTTCATATTCGCTTGTTATAGAAAAAAGATAAATAAGCATTTGCATATTTATACCGTATTTTAATTCTGCAAGAGAAAAATCTTTTTTTCCGGTCTTGTAATCGACTACACGTATATATCTTCTGTCGGCTCCTTCGTACAGATCCACTCTGTCGATCTTGCCGTTTAATATTATTTCAATGCCATTATCTGCCTTGAGTACCGGATAATTTTCTTTATTTATGATATACTCAAATTCTACAGGTCTGAATTCGGATTGTTTAAACTCTTCCTGTAAATGCAAAACGATAGATGATATGCTTTCTTTTATGTTTTTAAGATTATTAGAATTTCTTATATCATCGGTATATTTTTCACCCATATTCTCATATATATATTCATCAGAGCTTTTGTCGATAAGCTTTGATATGTCATCAGCAGTAAGCGAATCAAACTCTTCTTTGGTACTGCATGATGACAGTATGTATTCAAGACAGCCATGTACCATATTTCCTTGTTCGAGTGCTCTTATCTCACGTTTCCTGAGTTTTTTGAGTTTAAGCCCTCTGTCAAGGAAAAATTTAAAATGACAAAGATTGAATTCTTCAAATCCGGTAGGGGAGAGCATTAGTTTATCGGTAAAAAGTTCTCTCATGAGCGAAAGATCATCAACAGTGATCTCGCTGTCTTTGGCAAGCTTTTTTAAAAAACTTATTTTATCAGAGTATTCCTTTTTCTTTGATAAAACATATTCTATTTCTTTTATGCCGTCTTTTCCGCTGCTGTAGTTCTGAACATAATAGTAGAATGCTGCCTTTTCAGTGGAACAAAAGAATTCAAAAGGCATATCACTGGAACGCTTTTCGATCTCACAACCGAACATATCTGTAAGATTGTTTACGACAGATGCTTTATATCTTGCTTTACCGGAAAGGTCTGTTTCAGGATATGTAAGATAAAGTTCTTCTGAGGCATATGTAAGGCACTTATAAACTATTAGTTTTTCATCAGAAATGAATTCCATATCATCTCTTGAAAGCTTTAATCCTGCTTTTTTGAATGACTGTCGTTCTTTTTCGTTTAACAGGCTTTGCTGACCTGCCGATACAGGGAAATAGCCTTCATTTACTCCAAGTACGAATACAGCCTTCGGTGAAACAAGTCTTGCTGTTTCAGCTTTTGCTGCGTGTACGGTATCAAGCTTTTGCGGCGGAAGTGAGTATATTATATTCATAAGCACTGATCTCAAAAGATCTGAAAGCTCATTTGCGGGAATATCTTTTCCTATAGTATCAAACCTGTCTAAAATATCCATAAGCGTATCCCACATACGTTTTTGCTCTTTTGCCTCAAAAATATATCCTGAATTTGTAAGTTCTTCGGTAAGCTTTGATATTCTTTCGGGTATGCCTGTATTACATATGAGCTTGTAAATATTGCGGCATATCTGTCCGCTTCCGGAGTCAAGACTTGCTTTGCGGCATTCTTCAAGAGGTTCTATTATTCTCTTTCTCATATTTTCTATATGAGGCTTTGAATCTATATCATTTGTAAACGGACTGAACCAGTCTTTTCCCTCTATTCCCCATTCAAAGCAATAATTTTCAAGCTCTGATATGTCGCTTACGCTGAATTCGCTGAAAGATGATCTTATATATCTTAGAAGCATTTCAGTATCAGGATCTTTTTCGCATACAACATTTACAGTGTTGACCATAAGCTGCATTATAAGCGTATGGAATGCGTTCTTTTTCACATCCATAAAGCAGGGTATATCATAACGTCTGAATGCAGCTTCAAGAATGAATACATATTCGTCAAGCTGTCTTGATACTATCGCTATATCCCTGTAGTGATAGCCTTTATCACGTACAAGCTCATTTATCTTTGAGCAAACATATTCGGCTTCATCATATAAGTCACCACAGCATATAACATGGATATTCTCGCTGCCTTGATATTTCTTTTTATTGCGAAGGATATTTTGATTCAAAAATGCAAGATCGCTGTATTTATATCTCAAAGGTTCTTTCAATTCTTTGGCTGAATATGATAGGTTATATTTTTTAGAGAAATTTACAAATCTATGATATGTATTTCTTACCGAATCGAAAATACCTGAATTATCAGAACTTTCGTCTGTATTTTCAAGTCTTAGAGTTATATAAATATCATATGCCTGTGAAAAAATGACATCTATAAGCTGGAGTTCATCTCCTGTAAAGCTTTCAAATTCATCGAACATAACGATACAGTCTTCAAAATAATCGTTGATATTTGCCACAGCTGCCGCTTCGGAAATATCATTCAGACTATCTTTAAGACCATTTTCTTTTAATAGTCTGTCGTATGCTGTATATATCAGAGAAATATCACAAAGCTTTTCATTGCTTTTTTCATTTATAAGTCCGACTTTTTCAAGCTGTTCCGGAGAAATACCGCTTTGTCTGAATTCATTTACAACAGAAAGCATATTGCCGGCAAATGTTACTTTTTTAGCTTGTTTATTAAAAAATCTAAGGTCCTTTGCTGCTGCTATATCCTTTATTGCTTTGTTCATCAGTATATATTTGTCTGTATCGGCAGCATATTCTCCTGACCTTCCGCCGAATTCTTCAAATATGTTTTTGGCAAGTGTAGTAAAGCTTACACATAATATACGGTTGAATTTTTCAGCGCCTATAGAATTATATAATTTCTTTTCATATTCAAATGAAAACTGCTCAGGGACTATTATAATTATTTTTTTATCATTCATTGATAATTTGTCTGTTTCATTTATGAGCATTGAGGATTTTCCAGTACCGGCTCCGCCAAGTATGAGTTTAAGCATATTTCCCTCCGTTATGATTAATGGGTACTGATATACAGTACCCATTTAAATTTATCAATATCCGTTCAAGTGTTTTTCTTTTATAATAGCCGGATAGTTCTTATATCCATAATCAAGATCGACATCAGTGCTTATGCCGGGAACGCTTCCTGTCCATGAATATTGCCACATACCGTATTTGCCGCTGAAATTAGGCTTTGATACACCTGTGTGGGCTACCCATATATCATATTTTGAAAGCACACTGCTGTTCATTTTATTATTAAGCATACTAGCGTAGCTATATACCGAAACGAAATAATTTTTTTCTTCAAGATAGTCACAGAATGTTTTTGTTATATTTGAGATCTGTGTTTCTGTAAGACTGCTTTGTGAGGGGTCTTCGATATCAAATGCTACCGGATATGTAAGCTTATAGCCTTTTATTGTATCATAGCATACTTGTGCTTCTCTGAGCGCTTCGCTTGTACTTAATGCGTAGCTGTACCAGTATACGCCGCAGTCAAGCCCGGCTGCCTGTGCGCCTTTTATATTGGTATAGAAATTAGCATCAACCTGGTCGTATTCCATACCGTATCCGGCACGTATAATAACAAAATCTATTCCGGACTTCTTTACTTTAGCCCAGTCAATGCTTCCCTGATGCCTTG
>CADBQZ010000196.1 GCA_902796865.1 uncultured Ruminococcus sp.
ATCTGTATAGCAGTGCATTTTTGCATTTTCCGCAGCACCTCCATAATTATAAAGATTCGTGTAAAGCTGAGTTGTCAGAGCCGTCATATCTATCACGGGTACATTGTAATTTTTGCCAATAGTTATCATACCCTGCTGATATGCCGTATGCTGCTGATAATTTGCCTGTCCGTCCGCTGCTCTCCTTGTTATAGGTGTTACAAGCACCGGCACTGCACCTTTATTCTTAGCAAGGTTTATATAATACGCTGTCAATATATACTCATAAGAATATCTGCCCTGTGCATCCTTTCCGCTGTTATCAACATCTTTCCAATCAAGTCCGGGATACGTACCCAGACCCGGATAGGTACTCTCATCGGTTTTTTCATCGTTGTGTCCGAACTGGATAAACAGATAATCGCCCTTTCCAAGAGAATTTTTCAGTGTCTGATAATTTTGTTCTGCAAGAAAACTGCGTGAGCTTCTGCCGGATAGTGCAAGATTTATAACTTCTGTGTCTTTATATTGTTCTGCAAGCTTCATACCCCAGCCATATCTGTTATAGGAAATACTGTAATTATCATCGTAATTACAAACGGTAGAATCACCTACAAGAAATACCTTTCCCGAAAAACTAAAATCTTCCGGTTCATAACTGTTTTGTTTTGCTGACACAGTTGTTGCAGTTGTGACAGCATTTTCTGATGCAGTTGTTACAACAGAAGTTGTTTCTATAGGCTGTACCGTACCCTTTATCTCAAGCTTTTCATTTGCAAGTAAGCGCTGCATAATAATAACGTCCATTACATTCAGCTTTCCGTCATTGTTCATATCAGCAAATGAATAGTCTGACAATTCCCCATTTCTTACAAGATATTTTCTCATCGAGTGTATATCTTCAACATTGAATTTTGCATCGTTATTAACATCGCCTTTATATCCTGCTGCAAAAACAGCATAATTTACACAGTATGCAGACTGTCCGTTAGTACCAAGTACCGCTTTTTCGCCCTTTCTCATACATCTGCTGTAAACATTAAAGTCAACTTCATTGCTTGAAGCCATCTTCATATTAGTTTTCTGCCAGCTGGAAAGCCAGTCCGGTATATTTTCAATTCGTGTATCTATAGCAGCATAGATAGTCATATCATCTGCCGCCGTAAACGAAGCCTGTTCTCCCGAAACAGATTTTCCGTCACAGTTGGTAAGTATCTGTTCTGCACCATTAAGTATTTCAGGAATAGAAACAAATACGAAATCTCTGTCAGTAAATACTTTGCTGTTCAGCCTAAGACCGGGTTTGATATTCCATACAGCATTATTGTTAGGTTTAAGTTCCTTTACAAATCTGCCCTCGCTGTTTATCTTCTCTGTTACAGTTGTAGTTGTAACTTCCGGCTGTGTTATTGCCGCTGTTGTCTGTACCTCAGTTACAACAGGTTCATTCATCTTAACGCTTGGTGCAACAACATAACCAGCCGAAGGATAACCAGCCTTAGTAAATGATGCATATGTCATATTTGAAGCCGAAGACTGTGCACCGCTGTACTTTTCACAGTATGTTTTTGCATCAGCAGCTGATCTTGCAGTATAGCTGTAATTGCTCTCCGGTCTCCAACTGCACGGTTTGGCTGTTTTTGCTGTAAGTGAAAAATTTGAGCCTGTTAGTACCGAACCCGTCTCAGTGTAGCTTCCGGGATATTTTGAAGATATATCATTTGCCGATACACTGTCGTTTACAACAGAACCTTTTCTCGTACCGCCGTTATAATAATTGTTTTCGGCAAACAGCTTTGCCGCTGTATATATAGTATAACCCATGTCAAAATTTATGACGTAATTATTGAATGAGTGGAAATATCCATATCTCATAAGCGCCGGTGCACGGGTAATACAATCATTATAATAATTATCTGCAAGAGTTACGCATGGATGTCCGTTATATGTGTCGTACATTTCCTGTGTATCCGTAGGGTAGCCAAGAAGTACACCGTATTCGTGAAGACCATACTTACAATCGGAAATTGTTATAAAATCGGTATTACCCTTGAAGTTCAGAAATTTATCCCAGTCATCCATTTTGGTTGAAGCAGTATTAACACCGCTGTGTCCTACAAATTCGCAGTGGTCGATCCAGAAATTCTGACCGTAAGCAAATTCCCATATGTTATCATTGTTAAGCTCCTTATCATGAGATATGCGTATATTCCGGAATATAAGGTCATTTCCCGGTCCGTAGTTCTGATCATAAGTACGGAAATAAACATTGTAAAGATCATGTGCGCCGTAGCTTCCTACAACAGTCTTGTTAGGCTGCATATATATGATAGCATCATTAAAACGATATCTTCCGTTGCTGTCCTTGGTATATGTGCCTGTTTTGCTGATATTTTTTGTTATAACTATAGTACAAGTTTCTTTGCTTGTGCAGGCTTCTTTAAGCTGATCGAAATTTGAGACCTCAACGATCTTTCCGAGTGTACCGCCTATGTCCGAAGCTTTTATCTTGCCATTCATATCCTTGCAGTAACCGCTAAAGCCCTGCTGACCTGCAGCATTAAGAAGCCACCTCTGATCATCTCTGCCGCTGTATGAAGAAAGCACTATCCTATTGCCGCTGTTTGTGACAGCCATTGATGTATTATCATAATTCACTATCTTATAATGAAGTGCATTGCCCAGACTATCTTTATCTACCGGTATAACATACCAGTGCTGCTGTCTTGCACTTTCGCTTCCGAATATTACACAATTAGTGCCCTCGCCTGTATTGTAGCCAACAGGAGTAAGAAGTCTTCCTGTACCCATATTAACTATCTTATAAAAACTGCCGTTATTGTCCGTACCAACATAGTCGAAACGCCAGTTCTCATTCTGCGTATTTTTCTGAACAGATGCAACAACATTATCTTTGTCATTGTATCCGGAAATATTCATATTCTTGCTGTTGTCATAAGTGCTTATATGCAGCAATACTGCCGGATAGTCTGCCGATACAGCTGAAACACTGTTATTTTTTACAGCAGCGATCGTAAAAGCCGATAATATAACACATATTATCGTAAAAAACGCAATTCCCCTCTTTAAATAATTATTAGCCATAGTTTCCTCCAGATCTGTTTATTTTTCTTTTTACAGTGTTGGCTTTATGTACATACACCCTGCGGGCTCTCTTTTCCGCAGGGTGCTGTCTTTATTCTTTCGCAAGTAAAAAGTCAAGCACAGCAGCAAGATATGATATATCTTTTTTCCGAGCCAATGACCCGATACTATTTCTTCTTTATCCTGATGTCATTTGAAGGATAGAGCAAGTTCCTCATAAAAGAGATCCTATCAAATACATTTCAGTAATACTGCCATAAATCAATTCAAATAACCCTGCAGCTGCAATGATATTTACTGCACTTGGATCAGCTTTATCGCTGAGTGTCACCTCCTGACCTTTTTCAAAGTCTTTTTAATATATCTTATATTTGACAGCAGAAATCCCACCGCCAATAATGATATTTCAATGTCTATAGATCTGCCATTCCTGCATATTGAGGAAGGGTGCAAAGGGAATAATATATTGATTCCCTTTGCTGTGCATATGTGTAGAATAATATTTAACTATGGCGAATTATTATATGCAACTTAAACGTTTTCTTTGATTTAATTATACATGATAAACTTTCTAAAGTAAATGCAAAATATTCCCAAATATGTGTGAAATAGTATCATAACGCATTATTTTCTATGTTAAAATAATAATATTCTTATCGTATTTTGCTCCCAAATAGTAATTATTATACGTTGCCTTTGAGTTTCAATGATGTTTTCTTGATTTTTATGTAAAATAATACTATATATTTGTGCTTGGTAGCGGCACATTCATTTTTACCACTTTCTTAAAATATAGTTGGAGATCGCTCAGCTTTCGGTGCTGAGCGATTGTTTTTTATGCAGTGGCGTTTTGATTTGGAGTAGGAACAGGAGTAGGAATAGAACTTACTTTTTCGTTTTTTATCGAACTTTTTGGCATATCGAAAGTACATCAAGACAAAACAAAAAAGCCTTACGATCAACGTATCTACATTAATCATAAAGCTTCTGTGTAATGACTATAAAATAGATGTCCGGTAAATGGTCGAGAATAAAAAAACCGTCCCTCACAAAGTAAGAGACGGTTTGTCCTGCCGGGTCACCGGCTGGCGGAGAAGGAGAGATTCGAACTCTCGCGGCAGTTTCCCACCCTACGCCCTTAGCAGGGGCGCCTCGTCACCAGCTTGAGTACTTCTCCACGGTAACTATTTATAATATTTGTGCTTATAAATAAATGGCGGAGAGGGTGGGATTCGAACCCACGGTCCCTTGCGAGATCACTGGTTTTCAAGACCAGCTCCTTAAACCACTCGGACA
>CADBQZ010000197.1 GCA_902796865.1 uncultured Ruminococcus sp.
ATCCGATATGAGCGAATGGGAAAGTTCCGATCCTCAGATCGCTTCTGTAAACGAAAGCGGAGAGATCACCGGCGTTGGCGTCGGTATTGCAGCGGTGACGGCGAAGATAAATGATACCGGTAAGTCATTGAGTCTTACAGTAAGGGTATCTCAGCCGGACGGTGACGGCATACACAGCGGTGTCACCAAAAACGGCTTTGAGATAGAAAACAAAGACGGACTGACCTATATAGGCGGCATACTCATGGCGAGCAAAACATATACTCTCCCCGAGGATTATGCACCCGGCGAGGATCCGGAAGCTCTGGAAGCATTTGACCGTATGCAGGCTGACGCTTCGGCAGAAGGACTTGACATTTATATCGCATCAGGTTTCCGCTCGTACAAGGATCAGTACAGGATCTACAACAATTACGTTGACCGTGACGGTAAGGAAGCAGCCGACACATATTCATCAAGGCCGGGACATTCTGATCATCAGACAGGGCTTGCATTCGACCTGAATTCTATAGATGACTCGTTCGGAGATACTCCGGAAAGCGACTGGCTCAAAGAGAACGCTCATAAATACGGATTTATAATAAGATATCCCGAAGGCAAGGCTGATATAACAGGTTATCAGTATGAACCGTGGCATATAAGATATGTCGGCGAGGAGATCGCTTCAAAGCTTTACGAAAGCGGACTTTCAGTGGAAGAATATCTGGGTGTTCCTTCTGAATATGAAGAAGAGAGCGAAGAAGATGAAGAAAGCGCAGACAGCGCAGATGATGATGATAATGTAGGATAATCAAGAAAAAGCATCAAAACGGAGGAATAATGAAAAAAGTAGAAATATTCAGCGACGGTGCGTGCAGCGGCAATCCGGGACCGGGCGGCTATGGAGTCGTTTTAAGATATGGTACGAACGAAAAGGAGCTTTCCGGCGGAGCGCCCGATACGACAAACAACCGAATGGAGCTTATGGGAGTAATAACAGGACTTGAAGCGCTGAAAGAACCGTGCGAAGTAAAACTTACTACCGATAGTAAATATGTCGTTGACAGCATTACAAAAGGCTGGGTCTATTCATGGCAAAAGAAAGGCTGGATAAAATCCGACAAAAAGCCTGCTTTGAATGTTGATCTGTGGGAAAGGCTTCTGCCGCTTCTTGAAAAGCATAATGTCAGCTTTGTGTGGGTAAAAGGTCATGCAGGTCATCCGGAAAACGAGCGCTGTGACAGGCTTGCAGTAATGGAAAGAGATAAATATTAAAGAAACGTTAAAGATAGTATGGGAAGTTCTTGAATAAAGAGCTTCCTTTTTGCTGGATACACATGATCTATTCGGCAAACTTTATGCAATAGCTCTTGCAATCCATGTTTTAAAATGGTATAATAATGTAAAGGCAAACGCCGAAATTATGAAAGGAGCGGCATATCTTTAAAAGGAAATGCCGATAAAGGCTTATGTTAAGTGATATTGAAATAGCTCAGAATGCTAAAATGAGACCAATAATCGAGATAGCAAAACAGCTTGACATCGACGAAGATGATGTAGAGCTTTACGGAAAATATAAAGCCAAGCTTTCGGAGGCACTTTATAAAAAGCTCGAAAGCAAGCCGGACGGAAAACTTGTATTAGTTACAGCAATAAACCCGACTCCTGCCGGCGAGGGCAAGACTACTATAAGTGTGGGACTTGCACAGGCTATGAACAAGACAGGAAGAAAGGCAGTATTAGCACTTCGTGAGCCTTCTTTAGGCCCGGTATTCGGCATAAAGGGCGGTGCTGCAGGCGGCGGATATTCACAGGTAGTACCTATGGAGGATATAAACCTTCACTTTACCGGAGATATGCACGCTATAACAGCCGCAAACAATCTCCTTTGTGCAGCCGTTGACAATCATATGCAGCAGGGAAATGAACTTGAGATAGATCAGAGAAGGATACTTTTCAAGAGATGTATGGACATGAACGACCGTGCACTCAGGAATATAGTTATCGGAATGGGCGGCAAGATGAGCGGTATCCCGAGAGAAGACGGTTTTCAGATAACTGTCGCTTCGGAAATAATGGCTATACTCTGTCTTGCTTCTGATCTTGAAGACCTTAAAAACAGGATAGGCAGGATACTTGTAGGCTACAACAAAAAGAACGAACCTGTATACGCAAAGCAGTTAGGCGTACAGGGCGCAATGACAGCACTCCTGAAAGACGCTTTAAAGCCGAATCTTGTACAGACACTTGAAAACACTCCGGCATTTATCCACGGCGGACCGTTTGCGAATATAGCTCACGGCTGTAACTCCGTAAGAGCTACAAAGCTCGCATTAAAGCTCGGAGACTACTGTGTTACAGAAGCCGGCTTTGGTTCCGATCTTGGTGCTGAAAAATTCTTCGACATAAAGTGCCGGTTCGCAGGGCTCAAGCCCGACTGTGTAGTACTCGTTGCAACTGTAAGAGCGCTCAAATACAACGGCGGTGTACCAAAGGATAAGCTTGGCGAGGAAGATCTGGACGCACTAAAAAGCGGTATCGTAAACCTTAAAGTACACATTGAAAACATGAGAAAATTTGGTGTCCCTGTTGTCGTGGCAATAAATCGCTTCTATAAGGATACTGATGCAGAACTTAAATATATCGAGGACTTCTGTCACGAAATGGGCGCAGAAGTATCAATGGCAGAGATATTTGAAAAAGGCGGCGAAGGCGGAAAAGACCTTGCTGACAAGGTATGCAGCGCTATTGATAAAACACCGTCCGCTTATAAGCCTATATATGACGAAAAGCTTCCGATAAAGGAAAAGCTTGAGATAATAGCGAAAGAGATATACCGTGCTGACGGAGTGACTTTCACGGCTTCTGCTCAGAAAGATCTCGCTGAGATCGAAAAGCTCGGATTTGCAGATATACCTGTATGTGTTGCAAAAACACAGTACTCTCTTTCTGATGATCCCTCAAAGCTTGGAAAGCCCGAAAACTTCAATATCACAGTAAGAGAATTAAAGCTCTCCGCAGGTGCAGGCTTTGTTGTTGCACTTACAGGAAGCATACTTACAATGCCGGGTCTTCCGAAAAAGCCTGCCGCACTCAATATCGACTGCGACAAGGACGGAAATATAACAGGACTTTTCTGATGAAAATAGAATTTGAAAAAAAAAATACGGAACAGACGATAAAGTTTGCTGAAAAGATAGGGAAGCAAAAAAAAAAAGGTGATGTTATCGCTTATACA
>CADBQZ010000198.1 GCA_902796865.1 uncultured Ruminococcus sp.
GAAATTTTCCATCAGATCCTCTTGAATACTGTCTTGTGAAAACGGAAAAACAACTTTATCATAAAGTCTTCCGTTTCTATATTTAAGAACGGATATACATGAACCGCTGCTGCTTATAGCCGATGCGGCAAAATCACAGTTTACAAGATTTTCATCAAATATTTTCTGATGCTGATCTGCTTTTGAGATAGCTTTTATTCTGTCACGAATATAAGCAGCTTTTTCAAAATCAAGTTCTTCTGCTGCTTTTTCCATCTTCATTTTAAGATTGTTTATGGAATGATCTATCCCATTGTTTATAAAGTCTTTTACCTGTTCTATTATCTCAGAATAATCTTTATGAGATATAGTATTACGGCATATGCCTATACATTGATTTATATGATAATTCAGACACGGTCTTACTTTACTGGTCTTGCCGTCAAATTTATGTCGGCAGGTCGGAAGTCTGAACATTTTATTGATCTCATCAACGGTCTGACTAACAGTAAAGGCACTTGTATACGGACCGATAAACTCTCCCCTTCCGGAATTGTTTTTTTCGGCGGTGACTCTTGGATATAATTCATCAGAGATCTTTATATAGAAATAGCCTTTATCATCTTTTAGTAATATGTTGTATTTGGGTTTGTGCTGTTTTATAAGACTGCATTCTAATATGAGAGCTTCACATTCGCTGTCAGTAACAATAAAATCATAATCATAAACATTTTCAACCATTTGGTGTACTTTTGGAGTATGATCCGGTTTATTTCTGAAATAGCTGCTGACACGATTTTTTAAATTCTTTGCTTTTCCTATATATATTATATTATCGTTTTTGTCTTTCATAATATAAACACCCGGCGAAATTGTTAGTCGGGATGTCTTTTGCTGAAGAAAAGGCAAACGTTCGTTCATAAATTCCTCCGGGTGTATTTATTTCTCATAATTATTTTACTTAGAAGTATCGGATATACTTCCCTTTTGCATATCCTTCATATGTATTTCTTTACGCTTTATCTTACCGCTTACAGTTTTAGGAAGCTCATTGACATATTCGATAATTCTGGGATACTTATATGGAGCGGTAACGTGTTTAACGTGATCCTGTATCTCCTTAGTAAGCTTATCGCTTGGTTCATAGCCTTTAGCAAGCACTACAGTAGCTTTGACTACCTGTCCTCTTATCGGATCAGGAGCACCTGTTATAGCACACTCTACGACGGCAGGATGCTCTAAAACGGCACTTTCTACTTCAAACGGTCCGATACGATAACCGGAACATTTGATAACATCATCATTTCTTCCCATGAACCAGTAATTGCCATTCTTGTCCATTACTGCCATATCGCCTGTGTCATAGTATTCTCCGCCAAGAACTTTTTCCGTCATTTCAGGATTATGGAAATATCCGGTAAACAATCCTGTAGGAGGAGCACTTTTGACATCATATACCACTATAGTTCCTTCTTCGCCCGGCTTACAATCCTTTCCTTCATCATTTAAAAGCCTTATATTATAAAGAGGAGCAGGTTTTCCTGTTGAACCTGCAGATGGTTCAAGCCATTTGAAGTTTGCTATAAGTACGCTTCCTTCAGACTGTCCAAATCCCTCACGAAGCTTCAAACCAGTGAGTTTATACCAATCGTTAAAAACCTGCGGGTTGAGCGGTTCTCCGGCGATACAGCATGTCTTGATATTAGAAAGATCATATTTTTCAACTTCTTCCTGAAGCATAAATCTGAACATGGTAGGAGGAGCGCAAAAAGTTGTTACTTTGTATTCACATATTTTTTCAAGAAGCTTTTTAGGAACAAACTTATCCATATCATAGCAAAAGATCACAGCGCCGCATATCCACTGACCATATATCTTGCCCCAGCCGAATTTAGCCCATCCGGAGTCGGAAACGCTCATATGAAGTTTGTTTTCCTGTACTTGCTGCCAATATTTTGCTGTAACTATATGTCCAAGAGGATGTGCGAAATTATGCTGTACCATTTTGGGCATACCTGTAGTTCCGGAAGTAAAATATACAAGCATTATGTCGTTCCACTTAACAGCATCATCACCGGTAGGACGTTCAAATGTATCAGGAAATTTTTCTATTTCTTCTTCAAAATAAGTCCATCCGTCCCGTGGAGTTCCAACGACGATCTTATTTTTGAGCGAAGGTGTTTCGGGAACACTTTCTTCTACCTGTTTTATTACATAATCATCGTTTACACAAACAACTGCCTCTGCTCCGGCGGCATTGATACGATAAACTATATCTTTCTTGCTAAGCTGAAGTGTTGCAGGTATCACTGTAGCACCTATCTTATGAAGTGCTACTGCACATATCCAATATTCCCAGCGTCTTCTTAATATCATAAGAACTACGGTACCTTTTTTTATGCCTATACTCTTAAAATAATTTGCAGCTTTATTTGATAATCTTGAAATATCGGTAAATGTAAATGTGCGTTTTTCATCATGATCATTGCACCAGACAAGTGCTTTTTTTTCTGGTTCCTGTCTTGCCCATTCATCAACTATATCAAAGCCAAAGTTAAAGTTTTCAGGAATATTGACTTTATAGTTTTCTTTGAAATCCTCATAACTTTCAAATTCTGTTCTTGGTAAATATTTATCTAATAACATGATTTTCTCCATTCTGCATATTAAATTAAAATATGCTAATTATTTTTCGCTGTATCAAGCGTATACACACTATTTACTTTTACCTGATTTTCAATGCTATCTGTATTATTTTATGCTCAGCGCTCTTTGACCAATATCTTTTCTATAATGCATATCTTCAAAGCTTATTTTATTTACTGCTGCATATGCAGCATCAAGTGCATTTTTGAGATCATCAGCCACAGCAGTTACGCCGATAACTCTTCCGCCCGCAGTAAAAAACTTTCCGTTTTCATATTTTGTTCCTGCATGGTAAACTATTCCTCCGGGGATCTGACCTTTATCATCAAATCCGTTCATTTCTTTGCCGGAAGCATATTTTTTAGGATATCCGCCGCTTGCACATACTACACAGGCAGCTGAACCTTTTTTCCATTTTATATCTATAGTGTCAAGTTTTTCATCTATAACTGCATTAAATATTTCCACAAGATCACTTTCCAAAAGCGGAAGAACTACCTGCGTTTCAGGATCGCCGAAACGGCAGTTATATTCTATTACTTTTGGACCATCAGGAGTTATCATAAGTCCAAAGTAAAGACAACCTTTGAATTTTCTGTTTTCTTTATTCATAGCTTCAACAGTAGGAATAAAGATCTTGGTCATACATTCCTTTGCTATTTCTTCTGTATAGCATGGATTAGGAGCAACTGTTCCCATTCCACCGGTATTAAGACCTTTATCACCATCAAGTGCTCTCTTATGATCCATAGATGATACCATAGGCGAAATAGTCTTTCCGTCAGTAAAGCATAATACTGATACCTCAGGACCGGTCAGAAATTCTTCAATAACGATATTTGCTCCACTCTGACCGAATATCTTATCTTCCATAATAGACTTTACTGCATCTTTAGCTTCGTCAAAATTTTGTGCTATTATAACGCCTTTGCCGAGCGCAAGTCCATCAGCTTTTACAACTGTCGGATACTTGTCCTGAGACTTTATATATTCTATTGCTTTGTCTGCATCAGAAAAAGTTTCATAAGAAGCAGTAGGTATACCGTATTTCTTCATAAGTTCTTTTGAAAAGACTTTGCTGCCTTCAATTATTGCCGCTGCCTTATCTGGACCGAAAGCTCTTATGCCTTCTGCATTGAGTCTGTCAACCATTCCCATGACCAGCGGATCATCGGGTGCAACAACTACCATATCGACCTCGAGTTTTTTAGCAAGAGCTGTAATTCCTTCTATATCAGTTGCTTTAATATCAAAACATTCAGCTATTCTTGATATTCCGCCGTTTCCGGGAGCACAATAAAGTTTTTCAACTTTTGAGCTTTCAGCAAGCTTTAAAGCAATAGCGTGTTCTCTTCCGCCGCCGCCTACTATCAGTATCTTCATATGGTTTTCTCCTTAAGTCATTTTTTATTAGTGATGGAAAAGACGCATTCCTGTAAATGCCATTGCCATACCGTATTTATTACAGGTCTCAATAACATTATCATCTCTTATAGAGCCGCCAGGTTCTGCGATATAGCTTACACCGCTTTTCTTTGCTCTTTCAATATTATCTCAGAATGGAAAAAATGCGTCTGAACCAAGACAAACATCAGTATTCTTTTCAAGCCATGCTTTCTGTTCTTCTTTTGTAAATACAGGCGGCTTTGTCTTGAAAATATTCTGCCATGTACC
>CADBQZ010000199.1 GCA_902796865.1 uncultured Ruminococcus sp.
AAAAGACCGTACACCAAAAGAGATACTTGGAGCAATGCAAAAAGAGATAGATACTTTCTCTGGAACGCCTAACGATCTTTTTGATGATGTTACAATGATGAGTATAGTCTGGGACGGAGAATGATTCGCTTATTCTTTCAGATCCTCCTGCAAGACCGGGAGGATCATTTTGCTTTATAAAACAATAATGTTTATGATAACTTGTTTTATATACTTACTTTCTGTTGTGCCCATCATCAAATTGCATAGAAATCATTTTATTTAATCCTTTATATTTGGCGATGTTTTATGCAAAATCAACAAAGATATTTTAATTTATACAAAAATACTACTATTAAGTACTCTTCTGTCTTTACTTTTTTATGTACTTATGATATAATAAAAGAGTAAATCTGTAATAAAATTTTTAGAGGCTATAACATCAGACATCACTTTTTTTATTATAATACCAAAAATATTTATCTTCTGCGGAGGAAAAGAATAATATGAACAGCAAAAAAAGAAAAAGAACCAAAAGATCACTCAGAATGCGTCTTTTAATATCATTTTTAGTAATACTGTTTTTCTTGACCATGATAGCTATATACAGTATCCTGCTTTATTCGCAAACAAAGACCAACGTTATAAAAAACGGAGAGCTTAATGCCCAGAAGGCAGGAGAAGAATTTGAAGAATGTCTTTTTTCAGGCAAAGATGCAATATTCCTTGCCGGATTTGAGCTTGATAAGCTTATAGAGCGTAACGCACCAAAAAAAGAGATCCTCGATTATCTCACAAGCGAAAGCGAATCTATAATGCATTCGACAGTAAAAAATACAACGGGAATATACGCCTGTATAAATGGAGTATACTATGACGGTGCAGGCTGGGTACCTGATAAAGATTATGTGCCGCAGCAGCGTCCGTGGTATACTGAGCCGAATAAGGATAAAGGTTATCTTACAGTCGTAGGACCTTATTTGGATCAGATGACTAACGAGATAGTGCTGACTCTTGCAAAAACTCTTTCAGACAGAGAAAGTGTTGTTGCCCTTGACCTTTCTATGAATGATATACAGACACTTGCAGAAAGAAAATTTGCAAATGACTCAACAGTTGTAAGAATGGTGCTCAACAACAATGGATTTGTTGTTGCACACCCGGACAGAAACGAGCTTGGAAAAAACTATCTCGAAGAAGACGGAACTCTGGGAAGACAGATAGCAGATAAAATATACAACGATTCTTCAAAACATTTTGAATTTGAATATGACGGTACAGATTATTCATTATATGCTATGCCTATGGCTGACGGCTGGTATGCCGTTTCTCTTGAGGATATACAGCAAAGTTATCGTCCGCTCAGAATAGTTCTTATAAGTGGTGCAGCCGTTGCTCTGATCTCTGTTATAATACTTGCATTCATAATGATAATCTCAGAAAAAAGAAAGCGCAGAGCCGATAAGCTCAGAACTCAGCTTACCTCGGCAGCAGATATTTATATGTCACTTTGTGATCTTGATATTGCAGATAATTCTGTTTCTGTAATAAAAACACCTGAAACAAAGATTGCGGATTATGTTCATTCTGGAACTGTGAATATAAATGAAATGTTCCATGAGATCATAAATGCGCTTCCGAACAATCCGACAAAAGAACACGCCATAAAATTTATGGATACATCTGAGCTGAACATAAATCTCTTTGACAAAGATACAATAACGCTCGAATACATAAATTGTGAAGATTCATGGGTAAGAGGAAGATTTGTAGTATCAGAGCGTGAAGCAGACGGAACTGTGGCACACGTTCTCTGGATGGTAGAAGACATAGATGATGAGCACAAAGAAAGAGAAGCACTCATCGATAAGACTGAAAGAGCTACTGCCGCAAACGAAGCAAAATCTGCTTTCCTTTCAAATATGTCTCATGAGATAAGAACTCCTATCAACGCTATACTCGGCATGAATGAAATGATCATGCGTGAAAGTGTTGATGCAGACATAATAAACTATTCTGAAAATATCAGAACTGCCGGAAACACACTTCTGGGTCTTGTAAATTCTATCCTTGACTTTTCAAAGATAGAAGCAGGAGAAATAGATATAACGCCTGTGAAATATGAGCTTGTATCTATGCTCACAGATCTTGTTAATATGGTAAGATCAAGACCGGAGGTAAAAGAAAGAAAGCTTCAGATAATAACAGAATTTGATAAGAATGCTCCCTACTCACTTTACGGAGATGAGCTTCATATAAAGCAGGTGATCTCAAATATTCTTACGAACGCTGTAAAATATACAGAAAAAGGAAGCGTCACTTTCAAAGTAGGCTTTGAAAAAGCAGCAGATGACCCGAATGCAGTTATCCTCAGCGTATCAGTAAAGGATACCGGTATCGGCATAAAGGAAGAAGATCTGGAACGCCTGTTCTCAAAATTTGAACGTATCGAAGAAAAGCGCAACAGAAATATCGCCGGTACAGGTCTTGGAATGAACATCACAAAGAGCCTTCTTGAACTCATGGGAAGCAGCCTTGAAGTTGAAAGCGTATACGGCAAAGGTTCAGTATTCAGCTTTAAGCTCAGACAGACCGTTGAGGACTGGAAAGCTATAGGCGATTATGAGCTTACACGAAGAAAACAGGTATCGAACCGCAAAAAGTATACAGGCAGATTCACCGCTCCGAATGCAAGAGTACTCGCCGTTGATGATATGCCTATGAACCTTGTGGTTTTCACAAGTCTTCTTTCAAATACAAAGATGAAGATAGATACTGCTGAAAACGGTGACGGCGGTATAGAGCTTGCACGAAGCAATAAGTATGATATTATATTCTTAGATCATATGATGCCAAATAAAGACGGCATAGAGACTATGAGAGAGATACGTGCTCTTGAAAACAGCTTCAATGCAGATACCCCTTTAATCTGCCTTACAGCAAACGCAATAGCAGGAGCAAGGGAAATGTACATGGAAGCAGGCTTTGATGACTATATGACAAAACCTATCGAAGCTGCAAAACTCGAAGAAATGATATATAGTTATCTGCCGGAAGACAAGATAAAAGACGTAAACAGCAGCGTATCAGACAGCAAGTCAGAAAAAGAGCATATTTTGCCGGATCTTGTATTCAATATATCAGAGATAAATGCTTCTGTAGGTATCAAAAACTCGGGCGGTTCAGAAAAGATCTATCTCCAGGCACTTAAAACATATGCACAGACAATATCCGATTATCTTTACGAGGTAAAGAAATACTGGCTCGTGGGAGATAATAATCATACAGTGATGCGTCTCAGGACAATAAGAAGTATGTCTGGAACTATCGGTGCTGAATGGATAAAGAATCTTTCTAATATGCTTGTTGAATCAGCCCAGCTGAATGATAAAGAAGCCGTTGATATAATGCTGAAGGAACTTTCTATGAGGTGTAAGAATCTTGCAAATGATCTTGCGCCGCTCGTCAAGGAATAAAGGGGATAAATATGAAAAAAAATATCATTGCAGGACTTACATTGCTTATTGCCGCTGTATCAGCCTGTTCATGT
>CADBQZ010000200.1 GCA_902796865.1 uncultured Ruminococcus sp.
ACTCGGCGTTTCGCCGCAGTCCAGCGATGATGAAGTAAAAAAAGCATATCGTGAGCTTTCAAAAAAATATCACCCGGATCATAACACAGGTGTCCTTGAAGACATAGCTACTGAAAAAATGGCTGAGCTTAATAAAGCTTATGATGAAATAATGGATATGAGGAGAAACGGAAATAATTATCAACAGAATTACTCTTCATCAGGTACTAACTATAATTCCTCATATAACGACATCAGAAGCATGATAGAGAACCGCAACTACACCGCAGCAGATAACGCTCTTGACAGCAGAAGAAATGAAAATAGTGCTGAGTGGAATTTCCTTAAAGGTACAGTCTGCATTTCAAGAGGCTGGCTGGATCAGGCATACAGATATTACGAAAGAGCAGTACAATTAGAACCGGGGAACCGTGAATACAGCATGGCTTTCAGCCAGCTCCAGAATAAACGAAACGGAAATATGTACGGAAACCCGTATCAAAGAACTGACAATGTCACGGGTGCAACACAGGAATGCTGCAGCAATCCATGCACCATATGCGAATGTCTCCTGTGCGCCGATTGTCTCTGCGACTGTTTTTAATGGATAACATGGATAACAACATAAGCTATAAAGTAGCGCTCGGCGGAGTGATCTCATCACTTTGTCTGCTTGCCATGTTTTTTACAGGACTGGCACCGTTTCTATATCTGACACTTCCTATGATAGCAGGAGCGCTCATAACAATAATAGTAATGGAAGTAAATACATCGTGGGCTTTTATGACTTATTTAGCTGTAAGTCTTCTCTCGATATTCGTAACATTTGATAAAGAAGCAGCACTTATATTCATCCTCTTTTTCGGACACTATCCGATACTAAAGCAGCGTATAGAACTTTTACGTGTAAAATTTCTTCAGTTTCTTATAAAACTGATAGTTTTTAACATCTGTATAATCCTTGATTATCAGCTTACCATCCATATGCTCGGCATAAGCGATTTTATGGACGATTTTGCTTCATTAGGAAAATACGGGATATATCTTCTCTGGGCTGGCGCAAACCTATTCTTTATTGCCTATGACTATGCACTAAGCGGATGTGTCCAGATGTATATAAAAGAACTAAAGCCTAAGATCTTCGGCAAAAATGTAAATAACAGAACACAAAACTAAAAAGGACAGCATCTCAAAAATGCTGTCCTTTAATTTATCTTATTACTGTCCTTCTTTAAGTCCGTGACACTGTTTGTACTTAAGTCCTGAACCGCATGGACAAGGATCATTCGGTCCCGGCTTTTTCTTTGAATTTATACGCTGACTTCCTGCATTTGGTGCATCAGGCTTTGCTACCTGCTCACGTCTTATAGGAGCAGCATTCTTCTGTATCCTTACAGTAAGGAGCATTCTTACTGTATCTTCACGGATAGTCTCTACCATAGCGTCAAACATTTCAAATCCTTCATATCTGTACTCGACAACAGGATTCTTCTGTCCGAACGCTCTCAGACCGATACCCTTTTTAAGCTCTGACATATCATCGATATGATTCATCCACTTTGTATCAACAACTTTAAGAAGGAATACACGTTCAAGTTCTCTTAACATCTCGCCGCCGAATTCTTCTTCCTTGGCAGCATATATCTCTGACATACGATCAGATATAACTTTCGCAATATCTTCTCTCTTGATATCATCAAGTTCTTCTTCCTCGTAATCAAGATCTTCATCTCTGAGTACCCAACCCATAAAATGATCTTTGAGTCCGATAAGATTCCATGTTTCTCTGTCAACTTCATCTCCGAGATAGCTGTTTGTAGTATCAACAGCAAGCTCTTGCATCATGTTGAGAATATATTCATGAAGATCCTCACCGTCAAGAACCTGTGAACGCTGAGTATAGATTATCTCACGCTGTTTATTAAGAACGTCATCGTAATTGAGGACATTCTTTCTTATAGCAAAGTTTCTTCCCTCGACCTTCTTCTGTGAAGATTCAATGATCCTTGTGAGCATCTTGCTCTCGATAGGCATATCTTCCTCAACATTTAAAGAATTCATCATTCTTTCAAGTCTGTCGCCTGCGAATATTCTCATAAGATCGTCTTCTACAGAAAGGAAGAATCTGCTCTCACCCTCGTCGCCCTGACGGCCTGAACGTCCTCTGAGCTGATTGTCGATACGTCTTGACTCGTGACGCTCTGTACCTATGATATAAAGACCGCCTGCCTTCTTGACATCTTCAGCCTTTACCTTTATCTCTTCATTGAACTTATCGTAAAGCTCCTTATAAACGGCTCTTGCTGCAAGTACCTCCTCATTGTCAGTATCTGCAAAGCCTACAGCCTCATTTATTATATCTTCTTCATATTCTCTTTTACGCATCTCAGCCTTTGCAAGATATTCTGCATTACCGCCTAGCATAATATCGGTACCGCGTCCTGCCATGTTTGTAGCGATAGTAACTGCACCAAGCTTACCAGCCTGTGCAACTATCTCCGCTTCTCTTGCGTGCTGCTTTGCGTTAAGTACTTCATGCTTGATGCCTTTCTTCTTGAGCATCTTTGAAAGAAGTTCTGACTTTTCAATAGATATAGTACCTACAAGTACCGGCTGTCCCTTAGCGTTACATTCCTCGACCTGCTCTATGATAGCTCTGAATTTGCCTGCTTCAGTACGGTATACCTGATCGTGGTGATCTATACGAATTACCGGTCTGTTTGTAGGTATAGCTATAACGTCGAGCTTGTATATCTCTCTGAATTCGTCTTCTTCGGTCATGGCAGTACCTGTCATACCTGAAAGCTTTTTATAAAGACGGAAATAATTCTGGAATGTTATCGTAGCAAGAGTTTTTGACTCATGAGCGATCTTAACATTTTCCTTGGCTTCAATAGCCTGATGCAGACCGTCATTGAATCTTCTTCCGAGCATAAGACGTCCGGTAAATTCATCAACAATTATTACTTCTCCGTCTTTTACAACGTAATCTATGTCTCTGTGCATTACACCATGAGCCTTCAAAGCCTGGTTGATATGATGCAGAAGTGTCATATTATCGGGATCCATAAGGTTTTCTACTGCAAAATATTTTTCTGCCTTCTTTACACCGCTTCTTGTGATAGTGGCAGTTTTTGCCTTTTCATCTATAATATAATCGACATTTTCATTTATCTCGTCCTGATCCTGCTTATCATCTATCTCAACAACTGTTGTGGAAGTAAGACCTAAAACAAACTTATCAGCGATATCGTAAAGCTCTGTTGATTTGTCGCCCTTTCCTGAAATGATGAGCGGTGTTCTTGCTTCATCTATGAGTATCGAGTCAACCTCATCCACGATAGCAAAATTAGGCTTTCTCTGTACCCTGTCCTTAGCATATATTACCATGTTGTCACGAAGATAGTCAAATCCAAGTTCGTTATTTGTAGCATATGTTACATCACAGTTATATGCTGCACGGCGTTCTTCATTTGTAAGACCATGCAGGATACAGCCTACCGTAAGACCCAAGTATCTTAAAACTTTACCCATTTCGTCTGACTGTGTTTTAGCAAGGTAATCATTTACAGTTACGACATGAACGCCCTTGCCGGACAGAGCATTAAGATATGATGCCACACAGGCAACAAGCGTTTTACCTTCACCTGTCTTCATCTCGGCAATACGTCCCTGATGAAGAACTATAGCGCCTATGAGCTGTACCGGGAAAGGCTTTTTGCCCAAAACTCTGTAAGCACCCTCACGAACAGTTGCAAGTGCCTCTGGAAGTATCATATCAAGTGTTTCACCGGCTTCGAGTCTGTCTTTGAATTTCTGTGTCTGTGACTTCAGTTCACTGTCAGACATAGCCGCATACTGTTCATCGAGCGCTAAAACGCTGTTTTTGATAGGTTCGATCCTTGCAAGCTCTTTTGTACTGTAAGAACCGAAAATTTTTCCAAAAATACCCATTGATCTATATTCCGCCTTTACTTTTATACTAAAAGACGGGTGATAATTCTGAAAAGTACGCACAGCAAACACCGCCGGCTCCGCCTTAAAGTATCTTCTTAATATTGTAATCAAATACTATTTTATAACAAAATACGCTTTTTGTCAATAGCATTTAAGCAAAAAGTTCTTTAAGGACAGTTTATAAAGCTCTGAATATGCCTCTGTATATACATTATTATAATGTATTTTGGTTTTTAATAAGCATTCAAGCTAATATAGAAGCGATATAAAGTACAACAGTATTGTTATTGTGCCTAAATAAATCTGTTGAAATGTGTAAGAAAATATCATTATTTTCTGAAACTTAAATATTTTCCGCCTGAGTATTTAATTTTTCATAAATCTGCCGATTGGATATTATAGAGATGTGTAACAACTCTGTAAGGAAAGAGGCGATTTTATGAATATCAACACTAATGTTTACAAGCAGTACGTCAAGTCCGGCGGAAGTACGAGAAAAATACCATCTTATATGTTCAGCGGCAGTGAAAAGACTTCATCTGCAAAAGTGGATACTTTTTCACTCAGTGCTAATGCTTCTCTCTTCAGAGAATGCGGTAAGACAATAAAAAGTGCGGCTAACGAGGTCGCAGCTCCTGCTGACGAAAGCAGAATTGATTCTTTAAGGCAGCAAATCAAAAACGGTCAGTACAGTGTGTCTTCAGGCGATATAGCCGACAGCATACTTGAAAGAATAGTATAAAAAGGAGTTTTATTTTGGAAAACTTTGAAGTATTCTACGATTTCATGACAGAATACACTGAGTTCCTTGAAGAAACAGCCGAAAAGGAAAAAGATAAACTCAGTGCATTGCTTTCAGATGACCTGAAAAGGATCGAACATTGTCTTAATGAACATCAAAGCACGATAAAAAGGACCGAGCTTTTTGAAAGAGAACGTGAAAAGCTCCAGAAAAAGCTCGGCATGAATGGACTTACGCTGAAACAGATAATAGAAAATTGTTCCGACCCGGACGAAAAGGAACTGCTTACAAAACTGTCATTGAGGTTCAAGACCGCAATAGACAACGTTAAACACGCAAATAAAACTTCGCTTCAGGTGGCACAGATGAATCTTCAGATCATCGAGGACGTTATGCCCGCTGGTGTCACCGATGCCAAAGTTTATAATGCCAAAGGGATACCTTCCATAAAAAAAGATATCGGTATTCTCAACAAAAAAATATGAATTCCATGGCCCGATCCCGCCGTATGCAAAAAGCATTTAAGATCAAGGTCGATAGCAATGATATACGGCGGCAATAATCGTCAGATAATAACTTAACTTTAGTTATACAGCCAAAGGACACAGCACATAAAAGCTGCTGCCTTACAGGGAAGATCAGGAGGTAAATAAATTGAGCAGACCGACATTTTTAGGCTTTGAAGCCGCAAAATCAGGAGTTTTTGCGAGTCAGAAGTCACTTGATATAGTTGGCAACAATCTTACAAATATCAATACAGAGGGATATACCCGTCAGAGAGTAGATCAGACGTCACAGTCTGTTGCAGGATATTATTCAAGATTAAAGCCGGACATCGCTTCTCTCGCTGGTATGGGAACATATGTAAACGGCCTCGCACAGCTTCGTGACGACAGAATAGATAAAGCTTACAGAAATGAAGCGGCTAATTCGGGATATTTTGACCAGCAGTCAACAATGTTCACAGAGATCGAATCTATCATGCAGGAACTTGAAGTAGGACAGGAAGGAAACGGATTCGGATTGAGCTTTGCTGTAAAAAGTATGTATACAGCACTTCAGGATTTTTCATATAATGCAAGTTCCGAAACAGATGCAAATGTTTTTGCAAACGCTGTTTCAAATGTAACACAGACACTCAATCGTCTTTCAAATGCTCTTTTTGATTCAGCTTATCAGTATAAGGAAGAAATAAGAATAAAGACCGAAGATGTAAACAGCATCCTCACAGATATATCAAAGCTCAACGACAGCATACGCCGTTCGATGAACACCGTAAACTATAACACAGATTTTGGTCCTAACGAACTTAAAGACCAGAGAAACCTTCTTATCGACAAACTTGCCGAATACGGAAAAGTTGAGGTCGAAGAACAGAAAGACGGTACCGTTACAGTTAAGATGAATGGTCATAAGTGTGTATGGGATGCTGAACATGATGATATAAACTATCAGGAAAACACCAATAGTACTATCCAGCTCAACTGGAAGAGCAACGGTGAAAATGCTGCAAAAGATACAGGTATCTTCAAAGCAGCAGTTGACATAATAAACGGAAGAGGTATCGGCGTTCAGGCTTCATCTGAATCTACCGTAAACGGATTCCTTTACTATCAGGATAAGATAGACGCTTTTTCAAGAGAACTTGCAGAAGTTCTCAACAATACATTTCCTGATACATATGACAGCAACGGAAACGTTCTTACATATAAAAAGCTTGTAGGCGGAACAGTTGAAACACCAAACGGCTTTGATGTTTATCCGAATATTCTTGTATCAGCAAAGAATATCAATGTCACAAAACCTATGGTAGAAAATTCAGCATATCTTCTCAATGAAGATAAGAGCGTTGATAATACACACATCCTTGAGCTTATAAACAAGCTTTCAAAGGATGAGCATACATTCTCTTCGGCAAGCGACAGCTTTACCGGAACATTCCAGGAATTCGTTGCTGATTACACAGGAACTCTTGGTAATGACAACAGCTATGTAAAGGGAAGATACCAAACTTCTCAGACTATGCTAAACGAGATCAAAGACAGCAGAGATTCTGTTTCCGGAGTAAGCGAGAGCGAAGAAACGGTCAACATGATGACATACAACCGTGCTTTCCAGGCATCAGCAAGAATGATGACTATAATGGACGGACTTTTAGATGTTATCATAAACAGAATGGCAATATGATCCGGGGAGGTATAGAACGATGAGAATAACCAATAATTACATGACCAGAAATTATCTGGGAAATTTAAATAATACGCTCGGACTTTATAACGAATCGGGCAACAAACTTACTACAGGACGTAAATTCAGCAAAATGTCAGAAAACGTTTCTGATGGTACAAGAGCACTTAATATCCGTACTCAGTTCTACAAGAATGAACAGATCCAGGATAATGTAAAAAAAGCCGGTGAGACTCTTACCGTTGCTGAGAGTAACCTTACATCTATCAAAGACATAATAGATAATGTACACAGTAAGTGTATAGAGGCTCTTAACGGTCCTAGAAGCTCTGTTAATGATATATTTGCAACAGATTTTGATTCAGTAAAGAATCAGATCGTTGAATTTGCGAACTGTAAATATAATGATTCATATCTTCTCGGCGGAACAAATAATCAAAGTGTTCCTTTCCAGATTGAAAACGGCGAATTGACATATAACGGCATAAGCGTAAACGATATTCGCAAGGATACCGACAAGTTTATGGTAGGAAATTCAGAAGTACCGTTCAGCAACAGCGTTTATCTTGACATCGGTATAAACATGACTATCAAAAATGGTCAGGTCGATTCAAGAACCGCTTTCAATATGACTGTTTCAGGTCTTGAATGCTTAGGCTACGGAACAGAAGAGATCGAATATACTGATGTAGACGGAAACAAGCATACAATGGATGCTCCGAATAACGTTTATCAGATAATCGATGAAATGTCAAAATGTCTTAAAGATCAGGACTATGATAAACTTTCAGCATTAAACGATCACCTTAAAAAAGGCTTTGATAATCTTGTTACCGAAATATCCGATATAGGTATCAGAACGAATTATCTTGACAGACACACAGCAAGACTTGAAGACGAGGAATTCGTTTTGACAGATATACAGAAAGACCTTGAATATATCAAGGAAACAGATGAGCTTATAAACAATAAATCAATGGAATATTCATGGCTTCTTACTTTACAGTACGGCTCAAAGGTGCTTCCTAAATCACTTATGGATTACGTTCAGTGATATTGCTCTAATCATAGCGTACTTATTCTTTATCCAAATAGTAAGGTCTGAGTAATGGTCAGAACTATAGTGCAGTTCCCCAAAAAACAATTACCATAATTCTTTTAAGAAACTAAAGGGCAGTAATATGTCCGGCGGTTTCTTAAAGTCATATGGTCTATAAACTTACCGGAAAAATTTTAGGAGGTGTTATTTATGCAGCTTATCAAGATCAA
>CADBQZ010000201.1 GCA_902796865.1 uncultured Ruminococcus sp.
AAAAACCAACCGTAAAAAGCTTGCAAATGCTTACTCGGATAAGTCAAAGCTTGTCGGCATGATGTTCATAAATGAGGATACAGATATACTCCTTACATCATCAACAGGAAAAGCAATGATATTCAACACAGTGCTTTTAAGCCCTAAAACCACACGAAACACTCAGGGTGTACAGACGATGACACTGAAAGCAAAAGCGGTTCTTGAAACAGCAGAGGCTGTAGAGCCTGAAAAGCTTGAAGAATTAAAAAAATATCGTGTAAGGAATATCCCGGCTGTCGGAGTAAATGGGAAAGACATAACCGAATCACGTCAGCTTATGATATAATGAATGCAAGGCATTCATTAAAAATATCTAAAAGCCCTTGCAGATACGCAAATCATAGATTTGCTCCCTGCATATCGGGCAATTATATCATAACGCTTACGCTTTATGATATAATGAAAATGCAATAGAGAAAACTCAAAAGATCGGAGAATAGAATGAGAATAAGATGCAAACCCTGGGCAAGACCGGAATTAGAAGTGTGTGATTTTTTTATTGATAAACCTGAAAATAATAAGGGAAGCTGGAAAAACGAATTTGATAATGAAAAACCAATATACCTTGAACTGGGCTGCGGCAAAGGCGGATTTATTTCACAAGCCGCTGTAAAAGAACAGGATAAGAATTTTATCGCTGTTGATATAAAAAATGAAATGCTTGTACTTGCCAAAAGAAAATTGGAAGAAGCATATAAAGAGAATAATATCTCGCCAGATAATGTCAGGATATTTATAAAGAATATAATGCAAATAGATGATGTTTTTGCCGAAAATGATCCTATTGAAAGAATATATATAAACTTTTGTAATCCATGGCCAAAGCCAAAACATAAAAAAAGAAGACTTACACATTACAGGAGTCTTTTGAAATATAAAAAATTTCTAAAAGGAAGTATATATTTCAAGACAGATGATGATCAGCTTTTTGAAGAATCATTTTCATATTTTGAAGATGCAGGATATGAAATAGTATATAAAACATTTGATTTGCATAATAGTGAATATGCCGATAAAAATTATCTTACAGAACACGAGAAAATGTTTACAGAAGAAGGGAAAAAAATAAAATTTCTTATAGCTAAAGTAAAAGAGGAGACAGCAAATGAATGAGAACTATAAAGATATAGTTATAGATGGTGAATTACACTCCGGTTCGTTTCATGGCGAGGGAATTTATATAAGTAAGAATCTTCTAAGAAAACTTATAACGTATAAAAGAAAATTCAAAGAAAGCTATGATCTTATAAATAACATACTATACAATAAAAATAAAGGAGCCGGTTTTGAACACATAAGTATTGATACATCTCTTCCTAATGCAAAAGAGTATATCGAAGATGTACGTTTTTTAGCACCGGATATTTCTGTAAAAAATAAGAATAAATGCGATATAATGAATATAAATTATCCTGAGCATTCTGTTTTGGCTGACGGTATAGGTATAAAAGGAAAAGGCTCTGTATTGGATATTGCCGAGAAAATAATTATTAGCAGACCGTCTGTATTATATTTTGACGGTGAAGAAATAGTAGATACTGATGATGTATGGTCAGGAAATTTTAAATTTTCTCATATTATTTTAAGTACAGCGCATTTTACAAACTTTTCAGAAAGCGGCTGGGATCATGCAGACGGCAATACGAATGGTGAATATATGGCATTGTCCTCAAAAGAAGGGGATTACTCTATATTCTTTGTAAACAATAGCCCGGAAGAAAAAAATTACAGTATATGTGTAAGATGTATGGGAAAAGCAGATTCCCCTATAAAATGTATCGAAACAAGAGGCACCGATAATGGTGGAATATACTTTGAAAACTGGTTCAAGTCTGCCGACAAGATACTTCCTTTTAAAAAGAGCTATGGTTATTGCTATAATATAAAAATAAAGCCATATTCTATGATGACCTGTACAACTCTTGATACAATCAATGACGAACTCATTGATATATACAGAAATAATGAACAAGCTAACAGACCTAAGTTGCCTTTAGAGCTTTTACCTGAAAAAGATATATTTCCTTTAATGGATATAAATGGAAACTTTGAAACAGATTCAAGCGGCGGAATACTATTAAAACAAGACTTTTATGTTAAAGAAAATGAGAGCGCATATGCTGTATTCGGAAGTAAAGAACTGGCTGAATATAAACTTACTGCGGAAGTGATATTTGCATCTGACAACAATGCCAATTATGCAGGTATAGGTATTCTTTGTACTGACAAAGGCGAATACGGATACACAATAAAAATATACCCTGACGGAAAATATACCGTAACTAACTGTAATGGTGAAAGTGAAGTTATTCAAACAGAATATATTTATAATGACAAGCCTAATACCCTTGAAATAACAAGCTGCGATGGCATTGTTACTTACAGGATAAATGGACACCCGGTATATAATACCGATATTACTGTTGCGCCTGCATCTGTTGCAGGATACGCTATGATAATATCATCTGCCGAAGCAAATATTTTCAAAAACGTCGCAATTAATAAATGTCAGAAAAGATATCCATACTGTAAAAGCTATGATTGCTTTGATGAGAAATTTATTTATTCTGAAGGTTGGATAAAAAATAATTATGACGATGACGATTTTAGTCACCGAACAAGTATCGAAGCAAATGAAAAACAAAGCTTCGAATTTGAGTTTGCAGGAGAATCTATCGCCTTGTTTGGAAGAACAAAAGAGCTTCGTATAAAAGTTGAAATGGATAACGCAATAATACAGGCGGGCGATATATCCGGAACAGATCATACTGCATATCAGGCTTTTTATATAAAAACCGGATTAAAGAACGCTTTGCACAAAATAAAGCTTACGGTCATATCTGGAAAACTAAGATTTAGTGAAGCAAAAACTTATTCATCCGGACTTAAAAAAATAAAAAATAAAGCTGTAAATAAAAGCAGTAAAAACCAGACTATAAGTCTTGGAACAGTCTTAGCAGGTGCTGGTCTTGCAGCCGCAGGTCTTGGTGCAGTACTTATTGGAAAAAGTATAAGAAAACGTAAGAATAAAAAGAAAAAGACGGAGAAATGATATGGAGTATAATTTTTACGGTTGGGAAAAAGCCGCTGATATAAAACCTGTCAGTAATGCATATCCAAAAGTAAGTTCTTTATTGGAATTGTATAATATTTTATCACATATTTGGTGTGCAGACACCTGTGCGCCTAGAATGAGAGATAAATGGACAGTTGAAAATAAAACACTTGGTCAATGCTCTATCACAGCATTTTTGATACAGGATATATTCGGTGGAAAAGTATTTGGAATACCTCGTGAAGGCGGAAATTATCATTGCTACAATGTTATAAACGATATTTGCTTTGATCTGACAAGTGAACAGTTTGGTG
>CADBQZ010000202.1 GCA_902796865.1 uncultured Ruminococcus sp.
ACGGCTGGGTCTCCAGTCAGAGCTACGCTTCATCACGTCCGTATACCGATAAGCAGATGTACTCGTATGACTTTTCAGATACAAACGGTTATATATTCGGTGACAAATACAATTCAACATACGGCATTGTCTCAAACGGATATTTTGAAAAAGAACGCACCGGCGCTGAAAACGTACTCACCTTCGGAAAAGACGGTGGATACGCAGAGCTTGACCGTGGTATGCTTTATTCAGATAAGCTCGATCTTCAGACAGCGATCCTCCCACGAAGCGCTGAAGGAAAACAGACAGTCTTATACTTAGGCAATGAAAACGCTTTTCTTGAAATAAATGCTTTAGGAAACAACGGCGCTCCGCAGGCGATACTTAGTGACGGTAAGGACACAGCTTTCCTGAATGCTTCAGCTCCTATAGAACTCGGAGCATGGTGTATAATAAGACTTGTTATAGAAAACGGCAGCGCAGTACTCTATATAAACGGAGAAGAAGCTGCATCAGCTGTTACAAGCATAACTCCTTACAGTATAGCATCAGCTGTTGAAACATCAGACCCCACTGCCGCTTACAGGCTTGGCGCAGACAATAAACTTCAGAACAGCTTTAACGGCTCGGTAGATTTCATAAGAGAATACTACAGCCTCGCTGCTGCCCCCAATGAAATATACAGCGAAAAAGAAGATATTGAAAACACAAAAGAAGAAGTACTCATAGGCGATCTTGACAGAAACGAAAAAATAAATGTCTTTGACCTTATCATATTAAAAAGAAAAGTTGCCTCAGGAGCAGTATCATATGCCATAGCGGACACAGACGGTAACGGTACGCTTGATACAGCTGATATAAAAAATATGAATAATTATCTTTTAAAGCTCATCAATGCTTTCCCGGCAGGCAGCACTGTGATGATATGATGATACAAAAAAACTAACCAAAGCTTCTTACCGAAACGCAGAACAATATATCTATGACAGATCAATAATTAATATATACAAAGCCGACAGATACAATTTTCAGTATCTGCCGGCTCATTTTTATGGTTGAATGTTGGTGAAAAGAAAGTTATCAGCGATCATGGAAAAGATCAGTTTGATTTCTTATATCTGCCAGAGAGATATTTAGCTATTTCAACAGCGTCTATGATGTTGATCTTTACTCATAAAAATCCCACCCTATTTTTAGCAATATAACAGTATATTGCATCTGAATGTATGCTTAATGATGAAGAACAAATGATAAAAAAGCTGTTTCGATTCTTGCCGAAAAAGCCGCACTCAATCTGGAAAAATAGACGCTGACCGATAACTTTAAAAATATGCCGTCAGATGAACTCATAAAATATATGTGTAAAACCGGACTTGACGGAATGATAAAACTTTATCAGTAACAAATATCAGAATTTTTTTTACAGGAGGATATTATAATGAATATCAATATGAAAAAAACGATACTGAACTTACAATTGGAATCGAAGGAAGACTTGATACACTTTCCTCCCCTGATCTGGAAGAAAAACTGGAAGATATTCTGGACGGTGTTGAAAAGCTTATTTTCAATCTGAAAGATCTTGAATACATAAGCAGTACCGGTCTTCGTGTGTTTGTAGGTGCTTCACAGGAAATAGAAGACCAGGGAGGAGAAATGATAATACGCAATCTTACTCCGCCTGTCAAGGCTGTCTTCGAGGTCACAGGTTTTATTGACGGATTTGAAATCGAATAATGGAGGGCACCGGAGTGGCTTAACGGATTTATCGGTATCCTTATAACACTGAGCATATTGCAGCTTATAACTTTCTGGCGCAGACGGTCTATTCGCTTAAGATCAACGGAAAAATGGCGGTGATAGAAAGCTCCACATATATGTGGAAGGTACTTCGTATGTCTATGGAATTTTTCTCGCAGCGAATGGCAGGAGATATACAGCAGCGCCAGCAGCAAAACGAAGCGATAGCCGGAACACTTATAAATACACTTGCTCCGTTTGTATTGAATACTCTGATGATGATCTTCTATCTTGTGATAATGCTCCGATACAGTTTGATACTTACTCTTGTAGGATTATCCACTATCATTTTGAATCTTATATTGTCCCGTGTAATATCCGAGAAACGTATGAACCTTACACGTATACAGATGCGTGATTCAGGAAAACTTGCAGGAACTACCGTCGCCGGCATCGAAATGATTGAAACTATCAAGGCAAGCGGTGCCGAAAATGGCTTCTTTCGCAAATGGTCTGGTTATCAGGCTTCGTTAAATACACAAACTGTAAAATTTGCAAAGGTACAGCAGTACCTTGGTTCAATACCGCAGTTTCTTGCTTCTTTATCAAATTATGCTGTACTGATACTTGGCGTATGGCTTTGTATGCAGGGAGAGTTCACTCTTGGCGGCATCATGGCATTTCAGGGATTTCTGACTTCATTTATGACACCGGCAATGACACTTATACATAGGATATTCTTCAATAATAACTATCGGCGACGAAAGATATATAGAGTGCGTGGAATACGATTGGAGCAACTTCCACAGCGAA
>CADBQZ010000203.1 GCA_902796865.1 uncultured Ruminococcus sp.
TCAATTGCGATCATTCATAAGCCCTGACATTATTAAATATCGTCCGTTTTTGGTCTTTTTCTAAGGAGTGATGGCTTTTCATTAAACATGGATATATATACTTTTCTGAAGAATATTGTCGTAAGTGTTACTGAAACGACTTCTGCAATAGGAAAACTCCACCATACATTATTAACATTTCCTATCAGAGAAAGAAGATATGCAGATGGGATAAGAACCACTATCTGACGGCATAATGAAATGATAAGCGAATACATACTTTTTGAAAATGCCTGAAAAACAGAGATAAGTGCGATCGAAATAGCAGCAACGGGGAAATGCAAAGCAATTATTCTGAGTGCCGGAACACCGATAGAAAGCATATGTTCCGAAGCATCAAATGAACTTAGAAGAAGTTCAGGTATAGATTCAAAAACTATTGCACCTATAGTCATTACCGCAAATGCAAGCTTTAATGTGAAAGACAGCGTTTCATCTATCCTGTCACGCCTTTTGGCCCCTAGATTGTATGCCAAAACAGGTATCGCACCATTGTTGAGTCCGAATACCGGCATAAAGAAGAAACTTTGAAGCTTAAAGTATCCTCCGAATACAGCTGTTGCCGTATCTGAAAATGTCTTTAGTATCCTGTTCATAGAGTATGTCATTAATGAACCTATAGACATCATTAATATAGTAGGAAATCCTACTGAATATATAACTTTTATAACACTAAGGTCAGGATGCAGTATCGAATGGAGCGAAAAATGCAGCTCTTTGTTAAATTTAAGATTTAGCATCAATCCAGTAACAGCAGCTATGCTCTGTCCGGTTATCGTTGCTATTGCTGTCCCCTTTATTCCAAGCTTTGGAGCACCAAGCAATCCGAATATAAGTATCGGATCTAATATCGTATTAATTACTGCACCTGTGATCTGCGAGATCATACTATATATAGTCTTTCCGGTAGACTGTAAAAGTCTTTCAAGCATTATCTGGAAAAACAATCCAAATCCAAAACTGCATACTATCTTTCCATATGATACGGCAAATTCTTTCGTCTGAATATCGTCCGTTTGAGAACCTGCAAAAGGTCCTATAAGAAAAAGCCCTATCAAAAGAAAAATTATCCCACTCATAAATGCAAGTAGTATTGCAGAATTGGCTGCCTTATCAGCACGCTCAAAATTTTTCTCACCAAGCGAACGTGATAAAAGTGCATTTACACCAACGCCTGTTCCTGCTCCGACCGCTATCATAAAGTTTTGCATCGGAAACATTATAGTTACTGCTGTTAAAGCGTCTTCACTGACTCTGGCGACAAACACACTATCTACTATGTTATACAGTGCCTGTACAAGCATTGATATCATCATCGGAACAGACATCGTGATTATCAGCTTTTTTACAGGCATTACTCCCATTTTGTTTTCCTGCATATAAAAACCTCTTTTCTTTTTTATTCCATAAAGTATAATTATACGACTTTTAAGTGATAGTTTTGTGATAAGTTCGTGTGACAAGCAGGAAATGTAATAACGATTCTAATTATATATACCAATTATACAACTATTTATCTTGCAATAAACACATTTTTATTGTATAATAACATTATAGCAAGTTGGATTTGCTGTATCGTATAATACAAAAGGAAGTGACATGATGAAAAACGAATATTCAGATTTCTACGGCATTTATACCGAATTGATAAATAACAGCGAAAAAGAGATCATGACAAAGCTTCATGAAATAATAAATGAACTTACAAATGATCCTGAAAATAATCCTGCCGAGCATATACTGAGCCGAATAAAAAGACCTGACAGCCTTTGTGAAAAGCTAAAAAAAGATGGTCTTCCCGAAACTCCTGAAACGGCAATAAAAAATATATCCGATATAATAGGTATTAGAATAGTTACACACTTTGTCGGTGATGTATATAAAATATCCAGAAAGATCGAAGAATGCTCATGCTGGAAGATCATAAAGAAAAAAGACTATATTGAAGCACCGAAACCAAACGGATACA
>CADBQZ010000204.1 GCA_902796865.1 uncultured Ruminococcus sp.
AGCACCGGTGAAAATTTCTTTCTGTAAAGCCTTGCTATATCAAGAAAAGCCTTTCTGGTATCTTCCACGACGATGCACGGACATCCCTCAGTCTCACGTTCACATACCGCTGCTGACGCACCCTGATCTATTGCTTTTTTTACAAACTCGTTTCCGTCGAAATTATCTCCCTTTATCGCTACAAAAAGGCTTCCTTGTGTTATCGTTCTTGTATCGGTCGATATTTCTGTTATCTCACATTCCTTTGGACAGCCGGCACCAAGACAGGCAGCTATCTCTGATAATAATAATCTTTCCATTTAATCTATCAGTTTCAGTCCTTCTGAAACTATCTCTCTTTCATCAAAATGTATATGCTCATTTCCTGGGAGCACCTGATAATCCTCATGACCCTTTCCAGCAAGTACTATCACATCGCCCTTATCCGCTATCTTGAGCGAATGGTAGATAGCCTTGGTTCTGTCGACTACCACATCAAACTGGATATCACTATTCTCAATACCCTTTAAAATATCGTCAATTATAGCTTCTGGTATCTCATCTCTCGGATTGTCCGAAGTTATTATAAGCTTATCGGCAAATTTTGCTGCCGCCTTAGCCATTAGCGGACGCTTTTTTGCGTCCCGATTACCGCCGCAGCCAAAAAGACATATAAGACGGTTATCTGTATACTCACGAACGCTTTTTAAAATATTTTCTATCGCATCGGGAGTATGTGCGTAATCGCATATAACGGTGAAATCTCGTCCCGTAGGAATAACTTCACATCTTCCCTTTACACCGTGACATTTTTCTATAGCTTCAAAAACACGTTCAGCCGGAATGCCTGCTTTTATACAGACGGCTGCAGCTGCCGAAGCATTTGCAGCGTTGAACATTCCTGGCATCATCATGCTTATATGATGCTTATCTCCATTTACTTCAAGTTCAAAATCTGTTCCGTTCGCACGCATTGATACATCAGTATAACGAATATCTGCATTTTCATTGGCGCCATAGCTTTCTTTATCACAAACTATCTCGCCAAAAAGCCTTTTTCCGTATTCATCATCAGTATTTATCACAGCATAACCGCAGGAATCGAACATCATCTTTTTAGCCTGATAATAGTTTTCCATGGTTTTATGATAATCAAGATGATCCTGTGTAAGATTTGTAAATACGCCCATATCAAAATAAGTAGGACCTATACGATACTGTGCAAGTCCAAATGACGATACCTCCATGACTACATATTCACAGCCCGCTTTATACATCTTATTGAGAAGCTCCATATAGTCATATGCCATAGGAGTTGTATTCTCAGTGTGTACCGGCTCATCACCTATCTCATTTCTGATAGTTCCTATAAGACCTGTTTTGTGTCCGTTCTGCATCAGTATGCTTTTTATTACAGTAGTTATTGTAGTTTTGCCGTTAGTACCGGTAACACCTATCATCTTCATCTTCTTTTCAGGGTGGTCAAACCATGCCGCACAAAGTTCGCCGTAATACTTTCTTGAATTTTCTACGACAAGCTGCTTGTCACCTAGCCCGAGATCACGCTCACAGACAACAAGTGCTGCTCCCTTTTCTATCATCTCCTGTGCGGCGGTATGTCCGTCAAACGAACCGCCCTTGACGCATACAAAAATGCTGTCTTTGATTACTTTCTTTGTATTATCTGTTATAAAGCTTATCTCTCTCTCTGATAAGCCTTCCGCTTTATCTCCAATAAGCTCATGAAGCTTCATATATATTATCCTCCTGTTTTGAAAATGATCGTATCATGCTTTTCCTCAAGGTTCAGGCAGACATTATACTGCCCGGAAAAATCCATCAAAACGACATCACGTCATTAACCGGACTGATCGTTGACACCAAATGACAGCTCGATAACCGTTCCTCTAGGAACACGGCTTCCTGCCGGCTGTGACTGTGTCATAACTACCGATGTATAATTGTTAGATGAAGCTCCGATCGCAACAAGATTAAGTCCGACACTTGAAAGCATATAATTTGCATCACCTATAGTATATCCTGTAAGATCCGGTACCTCCGAATATTCTTCTTCGGCATCACCGTCAGTATAAATAACAACGATACCGCCGCTCGATACAGTACTTCCGGTCTCTGGCATCTGTGAAACGATATTATTTCCATCGCCTACTACCTCGCAGGTAAGACCTTTGCTTTCTATCTCTTTCTGTGCTTCATCAAGAGTAAGATCTTCTACGAATGGAACTACCACATCAAGATCTTCTGATTCTTCGTCTGTATACTCATGATAATATCCGAGGTACGGAAGTACTTCTTCCATAACATCACGGCAGCAAGGAACGGCTATCTGAGAACCATAGTATTCGCCTGACATAGGCTCATCTGCCAATATGAGAAGTATTATTTCCGGATTGTCTGCCGGAGCAAAGCAGCAATATGAAGCGACATATCTCATAGGCTCTTCATCGGTTCCCGCGTACTGGTCCAGTTTTTCAGACGTACCACTCTTTCCGCCTACTCTGTAGCCTTTTATATATGCTCCGTTCTTCTCGGCAACCGTCTCA
>CADBQZ010000205.1 GCA_902796865.1 uncultured Ruminococcus sp.
CAGTGAATAAAATACTTTTCAGCGGAGAAGTAATGCCTTTAAAGCATCTTAACGAATGGAGAAAGCATATACCTGATGCTTTATATGTAAACCTTTATGGACCTACCGAGATAACCTGCAACTGTACCTATCATATACTCAAGAAGGACAAGGATTATTCAGAAGGTATACCGATAGGAAAACACTTCCCTAATGAAGATGTTTTTCTGCTTAATGATAATAATGAGCGCATTACAGAAAAAGGCAAGACAGGAATGATCGTCGTAAGAGGTACTGCGCTTGCGCTCGGATACTACAAGCTTCCCGAAAAAAATGAAGAATGCTTTGTACAAAATCCGCTGAACAAATGCTACCCTGAACTTATATACAAAACCGGAGATCTTGGATTTTTCGATGAGAACGGTGACCTCAGATTCTGCGGCAGAGCAGATTTCCAGGTAAAGCATATGGGCCACAGGATAGAGCTTGAAGAAATAGAAAGAGCTATGTCTGCTATCGACGGCGTTGAAAGATGCTTCTGCGATTTCGATGAAAAGAAGCAGAAACTCAAAGGCTACTATGTAGGAAGCATAGAAAAAAGCGAACTTCATAAAATAATGCGTGAAACAATGCCTGTATTTATGGTCCCGGGACTTTTAAGACAGGTAGATGAAATGATACTTACAAAAAACGGTAAGATAGACAGAAAGAAAACCGCTCAGCTGATAGGAGGTCAGAATGGAAAAAAAGATACTTGACCGGCTGATAAATGATAATAAAAATGCTTTCTATGTTTTCGATTCCGATAAATTAAAAGAACGTATAGGATTCTTACGAAAACATCTCCCGGAAGATGTTGAGCTTTGTTATGCGGTAAAAGCGAACCCTTTTATCTCAAAAGAGCTTGAAGACATCGTTGAACGCTTTGAGATATGCTCTCCGGGTGAAGCCGATATATGCTGTGAACTTGAAATAGACAGCAGTAAAATGGTCATATCCGGCGTATATAAAACCCCGGAAGTCATTGAAGAAATGGTAAGAAAAGCTGATTTTTCCGGTATTTTCACGGCAGAGTCTCTTACACAGTACAGACAGCTTTGTGAGCTTTCCGAACGATACGATCAGAAACTTACAGTATTGCTCCGTCTTACAAATGACAGTCAGTTCGGAATGAATGACGAAGATATAATTGATATTATAAGCAAAAGGACCGAATACAAAAACATATATATAAAAGGCATACAGTATTTTTCGGGCACACAGAAGACATCAATAAAAAGATTCAAACGTGAACTTGAACAGCTCGATAAATTTCTCATCAAACTTCATGAGGAATACGGCTTTGATGCTGATGAGCTTGAATACGGCACCGGGTTCCCTGTTTCATATTTTGAAGGCGAAAATTCAGATGATTCTGAGCTTATTGACGGCTTTTCAGAGCTACTCAAAAATATGACGTATAAAGCAAATATCGTTCTGGAGCTTGGAAGAAGCATTGCTGCCTGCTGCGGAACATATTATACACATATCGTTGACATAAAACAGAATAAGGGCATAAATTATGCTCTTATCGACGGAGGTATGCACCATATTGTATATTTCGGTCAGCATATGGCAATGAAAAAACCTTATTTTTCAATTGTTGGCAAAGAAATAAACGATGATGATAAACTTTGGACAATATGCGGTTCATTGTGTTCTATGAATGATATTGTCGTAAAGCAGGTACCTTTGGCTGATATTGAGATAGGTGATGTTCTTTGTTTTGAAAATACCGGTGCATATTGTATGACCGAAGGTATTTCTCTCCTTCTGAGTCGTGATATTCCCGGCATATATATAGTAAGAAACGAAAACGAGCTTTACAAAGTCCGTGATTCGTTTGAAACAAAAAATATAAATACACCCAAATACGAAAGGATATGTTAAAAATGGAAAGACTTATCGAAATTTTAGAAGACATCCAGCCTGATGTTGATTACAAAAACTGTGAAGATCTTATTGATGCACATCATCTTGATTCACTCGCTATAATCTCGCTTATAGCTGAACTTGAAGATGAATTTGATGTTACTATCCCTGCTGTTGAGATAATCCCTGATAATTTCAATTCAGCAGAAAGAATAATGAAAATGATAGAGCGTCTTCAGGAGGACTAAAATATGACATTGGAATCCTTGCTTTTAGCTGGTAAAGGCAAGTCACTGACATCATTTTTTTCACTGTCATATCTGTTGGTCGTTTTGCCTTTTTCGGTGGGATTATATGCCATAACCCCCAAAAAATGGAAAAAATATTCACTTCTGTTTTTGAGTTATCTTTTCTTTTGGCTCATTAGCGGAAGCCTGATAGTTTATCTTTTCATAACTACCCTATCCATACATTATCTTGCTATATGGATAGACCGGCTAAACGGACAGCAAAAACTTGCAGCCGCAGGGCTTGGAAAAGATGAAAGAAAAATAGTCAAGCAGGAATTTCTCACAAAAAAACGTATGATAGTATTCCTCGGTGTGGTAATACACATCGGAATGATACTTGTACTCAAATATTCGGCGTTCTTTACAACGAATATAAATACTATTTTTAAGACGTTTGGCATAGGAATAACGCTTCAGATACCAAAATATCTTATGCCTATAGGTATATCTTTCTTTACCATGCAGGCACTTTCCTATATAATCGACGTTTACCGTGGAGTTATAAAGGCTGATGATAACCTCGGAAGGCTCGCATTGTTTATAAGCTTTTTCCCGCAGATCGTGGAAGGTCCTATCTGCCGATACAGTCAGACCGCTGATCAGCTCTGGAATGCAAAACAGATAACCTATAAAAATCTCTCTTACGGCGCTCAGCGGATCCTTTACGGTGCGCTGAAAAAATATGTGGTCGCTGACAGACTTAATCTGCTTGTTAAAAATGTCTTTGACCAGAAACAAGAATACTCAGGACCGATCGTTGCTTTTGCAGCTATTTGCTACACTATACAGCTCTATATGGACTTTTCGGGTTCGATGGATGCTGTTACAGGTACGGCACAGATATTCGGCATAACAATGCCCGAAAACTTTGCAAGACCGTTTTTCTCAAAGACTATATCAGAATTCTGGCAAAGATGGCATATCAGCCTCGGTGCGTGGTTCAGAGATTATATTTTCTATCCGGTAACCACCTCGAAACGTATGAAGAAGATAACCTCCGCTTCACGAAAGAAGATCGGAAACCACTACGGACCTCTTCTTGCCGGAAGCGTGGCGTTGTTCTGCGTATGGTTCAGTAATGGTTTGTGGCATGGTTCTGCATGGAGCTACATCTTCTTCGGAATGTATCACTTTGTACTGATACTTACAGGAAATATGATGGGACCTATCGTAAAAAAATTCAATGCAAAGTTCCACATCAATCCGCAAAGTGCCATATACAAAGGCTTACAGATATTCCGTACAGTTATCCTTGTAATTATCGGTGAGCTGTTTTTCCGTGCAAAGGGTCTTAAAGCAGGTCTTAAACTATTCAAAAAAATGGTTACAGACTTTTCGCTCCCGGATCTCAGCAAGCTTGAGCTTGGCATAGATAAGTATGATCTTATAATAGTTGCTGTTGTACTTGCAATAATCCTGTTTGTAAGTATCCTCAACGAAAAGGGCATCTGTGTAAGAGATTCGCTTTCAAAAAAGCCTACAGCAGTACGCTGGCTCGTTTTCTATGGACTTATACTCCTTATAATCGTATGCGGAGCATATGGATTCGGCTATAAGCCTGTTGATCCAATATATGCTAAATTCTAGGAGGTGTATGTCATGAAAAGCTTTTTTAAACACGCTTTGAGGATCCTGATATTTAGTCTGATACTCTTTATAATACTGTTTGTACTGTCTGGAATAATGACACCAAAGTCAAACAATAAAGATGACGGTATGTATGACGAACTTGCAAACGGCGTACTAAGCGAACCTGAAAACACTCTTGATGTTCTGTTTATAGGCGACAGTGAGGTTTATTCAGGCATTATGCCGATAAAACTTTGGAAATATCATGGTATAACCTCTTATGATTGCAGTACTTCAGGTCAGCAATTGGCATATTCACTGGAATTTCTCCATAATACGCTTATATCGCAATCGCCGAAACTTGTTATAATGGAAACAAATGCTTTTTATAGAAAGCTTTCATTTGATGATTCCATAATATACAAAGCCGGTATGATACTTCCAGTTTTCAAATATCACGATCGTTGGAAGCATCTGCATCTTAACGATTTTAATATTAATGCGGAAATAGAGTATAATTATAACGATACAAACAAAGGTTATAAATTCGTCGGTAAAGCCAATCCGGCAGATGATTCAAAATATATGACTGCTTCTAAAAATGTAAAAGAAATAACATCAAGGAATAAATCATATATTAAAGATATCAAAAAATTCTGCGATCAGAATGATACTGAACTCGTATTTCTTAGTACGCCAAGCACAAAAAACTGGAATTACGAAAAGCATAACGGAGTTCAGGAGCTTGCTGATGAGCTCGGTGTTAAATTCATTGATATGAATACATTTGCCGATGATCTTGAGATCGACTGGAGCAAAGACACATACGATCAAGGCGACCATATGAATTATTATGGTGCTACTAAGGTAACAAATTATCTTGGCGATTACTTTGAAGAACTTGGTATTTTCACAAGTCATAAAGATGATAAAAAATACAGTTCATGGGACGAAAGTACTAAAAAGTTCTATGAAATGCTTGCAAGACATCTTGATCCAAAAGATTATGAGGACTGATTATCAGTCCTCATTTTTTATGCATAAAATAAAGCCGCACTATAAGGCGGCTTTATTTTATTTATTCGGTTTTATTCTGAAACTCATCGTTCTCTGTATTATCGCTGCTTAAACTTATCTCTTGGGTATCATTATTATCATAAGTGTTGTTTATGTCGTCACTACTGTAACTACTTTCTATAATCTCTTTACTGTCATTGTCTATGTCACTACTGCTTATGCTATTGTCAATATCGGTGTTATTGTTATCGTTATCAGCAATACTTCTATTAAGTTCTTCTTCATTTTTTGAATTTTTCTTTATTCTTCTTACAACCAATATGGCAAGCTCTATAAGTATAATACCGCCTACTATCGCTGAGAATAATGGTACAAGTCCAAGCCCTTCGCTGCCGGTGCTGTCCGACTTTTTAGAGCTTTCATACTCCTGCGGTTCATAATCCCCGGCTGCCGGATTTTCGTCACCATTGACTGAGAGAATATTCTGGTCTGCCTCAATCGAACCATATGTCGAAACGATACCGCCACCCTGCTGTGCAACGTATGCTGAGAGCCATGCAAGCGGAGCATTCCAGTTTATAGTACATTCATTTACAGACCACGCTTCGATATTATCCATATAGCATTTTGCAGGTGCTATCTCACCAGGTTTCCAGCCTGAACCTTTGACCCATGGATCCTGCATACCTGAATTAGGTCCGCCCACAACAACACCGCTTGGCGCTTTAGGGAAGCTGTTGTCAGCCTGATACGACCACCATCTGTGATGCGGATTTTCTGCCGCATGAGTGCCGTATCCTGTGACATATGAATAATCCATAGGGTTTCTGCCCAGTATGTAATCCATTCCGCTAACAACACCGTTAAGATATTTGCTGTCCTTTGTAAGCTCATAAGCATATGCCATTATAATATCATTATTCATGACAAATGAATTTGAACCCCAGCAATATCCCTTATCATCTATATCATAATTTATGGTGCTTTGCTCATAAGGCTGTCCGTAGCCCTGCTTATCAGAAAGTGATCTGTAGTATTCTCCTGCTATCTTGAAAGAATCGGTAAGCTTTAAAAGCATTTCATTATCTATCTTGTCTCTGTTTAAAGCCATAGACATATCGCCTAGTGCAGCAGTATGTGCCCAGTTGAATACTCCTGCTGAGCCCCTGTCCTCACCGCCGTTCAAGCTCGTTTCAAGCTTTAAATAATGCTTTGAAGCTTTCATATCTTCAAGATAGCTCTGTTCACCTGTTGTAATATACAGCTCACTTGCTGCCCAATAGAATTCATCAGATGCGTCATCATCTCCATAAGGACCGCCGCCTACCGATTCATCTATCGGTGCATACATCTCAGGATGCTTCTTTGCAGATTCATATGCCGCCTGAGAATTTATAAGACATTGTTTTGAAAACTGAGGATCAAGATCTTTCCAAAGTCTTGATGCCTGTGCCGCACAAGCAGCCATATTAAGAGTTGCTGCAGTCGTCGGCGGCTTTATCACACGCTCTTCTGTATCATCTGAAGGTGCAAGCGCTAACGCAGTCCACTTTTTATCATGTACCTTGTGGTAGACCATATTAACATAGTCTCCGTCTTTCACCATCATTTTGAACATCCACTCAAGTTCGTATCTTGCTTCGTCGAGAATATCAGGATATTTATTGCTGCTTTCAGGTATCATCATACTGCCGTCTGCAAAAATATCATCATAGCCGTTATTTAATGCCATTTCATACTGATTCTGCATAGTCCAGAGCGAGATACCGCCGTTTACAACATACTTTCCGTGGTCGCCTGCATCATACCAGCCGCCCGTGACATCCTGTGTACCGCTGCTTCCGGAATAGCCCCATGTTTGTTCGATAGTGGCATTATCGGAAGGATGACCCGCATCTCTTGCAAGCGAAGAACTATCCCCTGACGTAATATACTTACTTTCTATAGGTATTCCGCTTCGGTTCTGATAAAAATAATTGAGCGCATCAAAAAGCATATATGAATAAAGCTCTCCGCCGCCTATGCTGAATTCACGGCTTTTTGCGCCGTCAGATGCTTCGAGATAATATGTTCCCGGCTTATCAAAATCGGAAAAATCAAGTATATGTACTTCATCTCCCGAGTCTTCATCATACCCTATCGGTTTGGATTTTCCGGAAAAGACTTCATCTCCGCTCTCATTTTTAAGACTAAAATCTACTGCAGAACTATCATCAGATAAAAGTGTTGCCCTTTTCTTCAGGCTGCTGAAATATCCGAGCTGATTGGTAAGTATATCCGAACGAACCCAGCTGTCATCAGCCTTATAGTCGTTGGTATCACTTGTCTTATCAATAAGCGACATATTATCAAAAGTAAATACTGTTCCTTCCGGTACGCTGTCGCCGCCTATATGAAATGCCCATTCGACCTCTGCTGTTCTCGAAGCTGTAAATTTTCCTTCAACGTGCTCCTTTTTTCCGGCAGTAAGCGGCTTTACGTCCCATGTCGATTCATGCTGTGAAGGATCGGATTCGCCGTGCCAGTCTTCTGCATACGGTTCTGACATATCACCTATCTTTGAATAATATGTACAGTCATTTGATGCGGTTATATCAAATGCGACTTCATATTCATCTCCGCTCTGTAGAGTGAGACCCCTGTGCCTGAACTGACAATCCCATCTGTCCTCGCCGCCGTTTGAAGCTCCGCCCGGATTTACGATAGTTACCTTATATTCACCGTCTGTTATTTCAAATTCCATCTCTCCCGGAGCAGATTCACAGACGTGCCACGGAAGTCCGACTCCGTTTTCAAAATCTGTCTGCCCGAGCTGCTGCCCTGCAAAAACAGTTTCCGACGGAAGATACGTTATATTAAGGAGCGCTGCTGAGACCGAAACAGCTGCAGCAACTGCCCTTTTCAAAATGCCTTTCATTTTGTCTCCTCCTTACTTCTGGATACCTTTCATGGTAAGAGATATTCTTCCACGCTTTACATCAACATCAAGCACCTTTACATTCACTATCTCTCCGACCTTTACTGCTTCAAGCGGATGCTTTATATATCTGTCACATATCTGAGATATATGTACAAGTCCGTCCTCATGAACACCAATATCTACGAACGCCCCGAAATCTATGACATTTCTTACCGTTCCGACAAGTTCCATTCCGGGCTTCAGATCCTTTATTTCCATTACATCACCGCTTCTCATAAGAGGCGCCGGAAGCTCATCACGGGGATCTCTTCCCGGTTTAATAAGCTCATCAACAATATCCTTCATTGTAGGTACTCCGATCCCCAATCTTTCGCAAAGAGATTTCCTTCCCTGCTTGTTGATACTGTCGTTAATATCTGTCATGTGCGGTGTTCCTATATCAGCTATCTTAAATCCGCATTCATCAATAAGCTTTCTTGCAGCTTCATAGCTTTCAGGGTGAACTCCCGTATTATCCAGAGGGTCTTTTCCGTCACGAACTCTTAAAAATCCTGCACATTGTTCAAAAGCCTTTTTGCCAAGCTTTGGTACTTTAAGAAGCTGTTTGCGATCGGTAAACTCACCATTTTCCTCTCTGTAGGAAACTATATTTTTAGCAACAGTAGAGTTTATGCCGGAAATATAAGATAAAAGTGAATGTGAAGCTGTATTAAGGTCAACACCTACTGTATTAACACAGTCTTCCACGACTCCTGAAAGAGCTTCGTCCATTCTCTTTTTAGGCATATCATGCTGATACTGTCCGACACCTATTGCCTTCGGGTCTATTTTTACAAGTTCAGCAAGAGGATCCTGCATTCGTCTTGCAATAGATACAGCGCCTCTTATAGATACATCAAACTCTGGGAATTCCTCAGCCGCAAGCTTTGATGCAGAATATACTGAAGCTCCTGCTTCGCTTACAACTATATAGCTTACTCTCTGCGGTATCTCTCGGATAAGCTCTGCAATAAGCGCTTCGCTTTCTCTTGAAGCAGTACCGTTTCCGATAGCTACAGCCGTAACACCATTCTTTTCTATCATTTTTTTAAGCTTGTCTTTTGTAAAATCATCTTTGCCCTTTCGGAAAGTAGGATAAACTATACCATGATCCAATACCTTTCCTGTAGCATCTACAACAGCAAGCTTGCATCCATGAGCGTATCCGGGATCGAAACCAAGAGTTACCTGATCCTTTATCGGAGGCTGAAGCAGAAGCTGACGCAGATTTGAAGCAAACACTTTTATTGCTCCTTCTGCCGCATTTTCTGTTAATTCAGCTCTTATCTCACGCTCTACCGAAGGCATTATAAGACGTGTGCAGCTATCCTGTGCAGCCTTTTTAACAAGCTCTGAACAACTGTTATTATCCTTGACATACATTTTTTCGGCTATTGAAAAAACAAATTCTTCATCTATAACGACCGCTACTTTGAGTGCTTTTTCCTTTTCGCCTCTGTCTATCGCAAGAACCCTGTGTCCGGCTATCCTTGATACCGATTCGCTGAAATCATAGTAATTCTGATAAACAGTCTCCTGCTCCTCATCGACCGCTTTTGACTCTACCTTGGCAGCCTTTTCATAAAGGCTTCTTATTTTCTTTCGCAGCTCAGCATTATCGGAAATATCTTCGGCAATAATATCCATAGCGCCCTGTAAAACTGTTTCTGTATCTGGAAGTTCCTTTTCCGGATCAATATACTTTTCAGCTTCATTTTCAGGCTGAGCACTTCCCTGCTCCATTATAAGCTCTGCAAGCGGTTCAAGTCCCTTTTCTCTTGCAACACTAGCCCTTGTTTTACGCTTTGGCTTGAACGGACGGTATATATCCTCAACTTCTACCAATGCAGCAGCATTATCAAGCGCTTTCACTATATCTTCGGTAAGCTTTCCCTGCTCCTCGATAGATTTTTTTACTTCCTCTTTTCTCGTTTCCAGATTTCTTAGATATGTAAGTCTGTCTGAAAGCTGACGCAATAGCTGGTCATCAAGAGAACCGGTAAGTTCTTTTCTATAACGTGCTATAAACGGTATAGTCTTTCCGTCATCGAGCATCTCTATTGTATTATCTACCTGTTCACGCCTTAGTGAAAATTCATCGGCGATCTTTTGATTTATATCCATTTTCTTTCCCTTTCGTATCCTATTAAAATATGCCTTTTATGCACTATAAATAATTTTACCACGTTTTAAGATAAATTTCAACCTTTTTTGATTTTTAGTCATAAACTATTTGATTTTATACATAAAACCAATACAGGCTAAAGGGGGACGAAAAGTCCCCCCTTAGAATCTTTGATGTTTTTACGTTCTCAAATAGTCTGCCTGAGATAGCATAATGCCGCATTATAAATAAGTGCAGGCTTTATGTTATTTTTGCAGAGCATCTCAGCAAAGCCTACCGCCTGATCTACATCGTCTGAAAAGTCATCTATCTTTTCGCAGAATCTTACAGGCCCTATTTTTGTTTCAGCTTCAACACCATATGTAACGCTCGGTTCTCCTCCATATATCTTTTTCGAGGATGTCACACGATAGGTCACACGGTTTGCTCCGACCATTTCGAGATAGCCTGTCTTTTCGCAGGTTATTTTTTTGATTCGTTTCATTGTTGTCATCATTTCTTTTTACCGTCCTTTCTTTTTGTCGGTAACTATATTATAGCACATTATTCCAAAAAAATGAACAGGTTTTTTTTGAAATGTTTTGCCGGGTACTGTCGAAAAGTGAAAAATTCACGCAAATGTGTTATTGTTGAATGCTTTTATTATTTTCCTACTCTGTGTACCGGTACGGCAGCGAAGAATATCAGATCTTCATCAGAATCATTTATAAGACTGTGTGAATGACCCTCCGGACAGTAGTGACACTCGCCTGCACTCACTTTCTCCTCAGTATCATCATAAAGAACCCTGCCTTTGCCCGATATAATGAATATTATCTCGCTTGTTCCCTCATGTTTATGATAACCGATAGATGCACCGGGAATAAGCTTTCCTTTCATTATCTTATTATTTTCATCATCAAACATGAATACACGGTATTCCTTTTCACCGCCCTTGAAATTCGGAAGCACCTTTTCTTCCATACTTTCAAATCCTATTTTCATTTTTTATCCTCCTTTTTTTCTTTTTCTATATCAATTTCAACTAACGTTCCGCCTATTTTGTAAACTCTGTAATTACGCTTATATACTTTAAGTACCATATAGATAAGTACTGCTCCAAGCATTATTCCGGAAATCATGACGATAAATTTCACATTGCTGAAACTTGAACAGCTTATCATAAAACCGTACATCATTATAGCTGAAACACTGCCTATAATAAAGCTTATCAATATACTTCTTTTCTTTTTTCCATCAAGCCTGTCCTTTAAAAACACACACATCACACCAAAACTTGAAAAAATTCCTGAACAGCCATATATGTATATACTAATATATGCTCTGGATTCGCTTACACAACATATAATAGAACTCAATATAAGAGCTATTCCGGAACAGATAAGAAATACCGCAAATTTAGTGAGCTCAAGAGTAGGTTTATTTTGATCTTCAGAAACTGATGTGCTGCCAACATAGCTATTCTCCATCGGCGTATAGGACGTTTTCACTTTATGCTCCTCGGTATTTTCCGATACCTTCTTAAATACATAGTTCTTTTTAAGACTCTCAAATGTATCAAGCTTTCCGTCCTTGTTAAAATCAAAAAAGTCCATTTTATCCTCCGAAGAAAACGTGCTCTACAAATATCTTTACTCCGATCCCTACTAAAATAAGACCGCCCACGAGCTGTGCCTTATTGTTGAGTATCGTTCCAAATTTTTTACCGATAAATACTCCGCAGGTACCAAAAATAAACGTTATAAAACAGATAGCTGAACAGGCAAACGGAACGTTTACATCAGTAAGTGCTGCAAAGCTCACACCGACCGCAAGAGCATCAATGCTTGTAGCTACGCCCTGCATAAGAAGCATTTTAAGAGTAAGAGTACTCCCGGTCTGTTCTTCCTCTTCCTTTTTGAAAGATTCCCATATCATCTGTCCGCCTATAAAGCATAATAGTACCAGAGCTATGATATGATCGACTGCACGGATATACTTAGCAAATCCGACCCCGAGCAAAAATCCTATAAGCGGCATCAACCCCTGAAACAGCCCGAAACAGACTCCGTTTGCGAGTGCTCCGCCTGTTTTGATATTCTTACAGCAAAGCCCGTTTGTAACGGCTACCGCAAAAGCATCCATTGAAAGTCCTATGCCTATAAGTATA
>CADBQZ010000206.1 GCA_902796865.1 uncultured Ruminococcus sp.
AAACGCTTGCAAAGAAACAGGCTTACTTTTCTTTTCCGCTGAAAAAGAAAAGTAAGACAAAAGAAATCAGAATCGCTCTTGCCCTTAGTAAACATCTGATTAGGGTTTGAACTCACTGCCGAAAAGCATAAGGAAAGAGATAAAAATTGATGCTTTGATTACAATGAGATATTGCGCAATGTAAAAGCAATAATACGATGCAATAAGACTATATCCAGTATTAAAGCGCTTTAATCGTGCTGCGAGATGATTTAGGGTTTACGTTTAGCTGTTTTCTTTATCAAAATTTCTTTTGTGCAAAAGAAATTTTGTGTGTTCTTTGGTTCGTTTCTTGCACAAGCAAGAAATGAACGAGTTATCCGCTTTTAAAAGCGGCAGTTTATTTAGAAGCAAAAGGGCGACTGCCATCCGGGGGCACCCGGAAGAAAATATTTTGAATAAAACATTAAACAAAATAAAATTTATTTTATAATAAAGAGGTGTTTAGTATGTCTGCGATAGCAGCGATAGCTACTCCCGATGCACCGGGAGGTATAGCTGTTATAAGAATATCCGGTGAAAGTTCTTTGGCTGTATCTGATAAGATCTTCAAAGGACAGAAGATACCGTCTGAGATGAAAGGATATACCTGCGCTCATGGTATAATCAAAGATAAAGACGAAGAAGTCGATGATGTAGTGCTTACAGTCTTTCGTGCGCCGATGTCATATACCGGTGAAGACGTTGTTGAGATATCTTGTCACGGCGGAAGGTTCATCACTAAAAAGATACTTCGTGTGATACTTGACAACGGAGCAGACCTTGCCGCACCGGGAGAATTTACAAAGCGTGCATTTTTAAACGGAAAGCTTTCACTCACTCAGGCGGAAGCGGTCATGGACGTTATATCGTCCAGCGGTGAAAAACAGCTCAGAGTTTCAAATGCGCTCAAAAACGGTTCGATGTACAGGAGAGTGCAGGGCATTAAAAATATGCTTCTTGATATGCTTAGCGGACTTGCGGCGTGGGCAGATTTCCCGGAGGAAGATGTCCCGGAATCTGATCCTTCAACACTTCTCTCACAGACTTGTGGAATAATAGAAGAACTCAAAAAACTTCTTTCAACTTATGACAGCGGACGTATACTAAGAGAAGGTATCAAGACGGTAATATGTGGAAAGCCAAATGTCGGAAAGTCAACTCTTATGAATCTTCTGAGCGGATATCAAAGAAGCATCGTAACAGATATTGCCGGAACGACCCGTGACACGATAGAAGAAAGTGTAAAGCTCGGCGAGCTTACCCTTTGCCTTTCGGACACAGCAGGTATCCGTGATACCGATGACAAGATAGAAAGCATGGGTGTTGATATTGCTTATCAGAAGATAGAGGAGTCTGACCTTGTGCTTGCAGTATTTGACATGACAACTCCGCTTGATGAAAAAGAAAAAGAGCTTATCGAGCATCTTAAAGGAAGAAAATGTATATGTATCATAAACAAGACCGACGGAGAAAGTCTTATTGAAAAAGATATGCTTTATTCATCATTTGAAAATATAGTAGAGATATCTGCGAAAAACGATGAAGGTATAGACAAGCTCGGTAAATGTGCGGAACGTCTTTTTGATACAGATGATACAGAAGGTTTTGACGGAGTTATCGTTAATGAGCGTCAGAAGATTTGTATAGAAAAGTGTCTTTTTGAAATGTATAATGCTAAGGCTGTGCTTGAAAACGGTGAGATGCTCGATGCTTTAACGGTAGTATTGGACAGCGCATTGGCGCATCTTTTAGAGCTTTCGGGAGAGTCGGTATCTGAAACGGTCATTGATGAAGTATTTTCGAGATTTTGTGTTGGAAAATAATTAAATGTTCCATGTGGAACAATTTTACAGGAGAATAAATATGAATTACGATATGGGAAAATTTGATGTTGCAGTCATTGGTGCAGGTCATGCAGGTGTAGAAGCTGCACTTGCTGCGGCAAGACTTGGCTGTGATACAGTGCTTTTTACTATCTCACTCGACCAGATAGCAAATATGCCATGCAATCCTTCTATCGGAGGAACTGCAAAAGGTCATCTTGTAAGAGAGATAGACGCATTAGGCGGAGAAATGGGAAAAGCCGCTGACAAATGCTTTATACAGAGCAGAATGCTCAATAAAGGAAAAGGCCCTGCCGTACACAGTTTAAGAGTTCAGGCGGACAGGGTAAAGTATCACAGCTACATGAAAAATGTCTGTGAGAATACCGAAAGACTTTTTGTAAAACAGGCAGAAGTAACAGAGATAATAGTCGAGGACGGAAAGATCACCGGAGTAAGAACAAAGCTTGGTGCTGAATATTCGGTAAAGGCGGTTATAATATCGACAGGTACATACCTTAAAGGAAAAATACACGTAGGGGAACAGTCGTATGAAAGTGGTCCGGACAGTGCACTTCCTTCGGTCAAGCTTTCGGAAAGCCTTATAAATAACGGCGTTAAGATAAGACGTTTCAAGACGGGTACACCATGCAGAGTACATAAAAGAAGTATTGACTTTGACAAAATGGAAAAGCAGGACGGCGACAGCGATATAGTTCCTTTTTCATTTGAAACGGACAAAAACGGACTTAAAAATATCGTTTCATGTTATATAACCTATACCAATCCGGAAACGCATAGGGTCATAATGGAAAATCTTGACAGGTCACCGCTTTATTCCGGAAGGATACAGGGAGTAGGTCCCAGATACTGTCCTTCTATAGAAGATAAGGTAGTGAGATTTGCCGACAAGGAAAGGCATCAGCTTTTCGTTGAACCTATGGGTCTTGATACAGAGGAGTATTACTTGCAGGGTATGTCGTCATCACTTCCGGAAGATGTACAGCTTAAATTTTTGAGGACGATAAAAGGACTTGAAAATGTGGAGATAATGCGTCCGGCGTATGCTATAGAGTATGACTGCTGTGACCCTACCCAGATGAGGGCAACTCTTGAATTTGAAGATATAGAAGGTCTTTACGGTGCAGGACAGTTCAACGGAAGCTCGGGATATGAAGAAGCCGGCGCACAGGGTCTTGTTGCAGGAATAAATGCAGCGCTTAAAATACTCGGCAGAGAGCAGATGGTCTTAGACAGGGCAAGCTCTTATATCGGCACTCTGATAGACGATCTTGTTACGAAAGGCTGTCAGGATCCGTACAGAATGATGACTTCACGAAGCGAATACAGATTGGTTTTAAGACAGGATAATGCTGACCAGAGGTTAACTCCGATAGGATATAAGATAGGTCTTATCTCAAAAGAAAGATATGAAAGGCTGCAAAAAAAGACAGAGCTAATCGAAAAAGAGATAAAAAGGGCAGAGCATCTTAATATTGCACCGTCGGAAAAGCTCAACAGCTTTTTAGAGGAACATTCAACGGCACCTTTAAAGACAGGCTGTAAGCTTGCAGATCTTATACGCCGTCCGCAGCTTTCAAAGACGATGCTGAAAGAATTTGATCCGGAATGTCCTGAGCTTGATGATGAAGTCGAAGAACAGGTCAATCTTCAGATAAAGTATAAAGGCTACATCGAAAAGCAGATGGAACAGATAGAGATGATGCGTAAAAACGAATCAAAAAAGCTTCCGGAAAATACCGATTATTCAAGTATAAGAGGACTAAGATTAGAAGCAGCGGAAAAACTCGGAAAAGTAAGACCGCAGAATCTCGGACAGGCTTCGAGGATATCGGGAGTTTCACCGGCAGATGTTTCGATACTTGCGATATGGTTAGAACAGCATGGGAGAAATAAATAATGGATTTTCAACAGGCTAAACAGTTGTTTGTGGAAAACAAACTTGAATACGATGAGACACTTCATGAAAAGCTGGAGATATATTATGAAACGCTGATAGAATACAACAATGTCATGAATCTTACGGCGATAACAGAAAAGAATGAAGTATGGATAAAGCATTTTTTAGACAGCATCATTACTTTGAATTATGCTGAGATCAAAAAAAATGCAAAGGTGATAGATGTCGGAACAGGAGCAGGTTTCCCGTCTGTACCTTTAAAGCTTTATCGTGATGATATAAAGCTTACGCTTTTAGACAGCCTTAACAAGAGAGTTGGATTTTTAAAAGAGCTTTCAAAAAGGCTTGGGATAGAAACGGAGTGTATACACGCCAGGGCAGAAGATGCCGCAAAGGAAGAAAGTCTTCGTGAGAGCTTTGATGTTTCGACTGCAAGAGCGGTAGCCTCGATGCCTAAGCTTTCGGAATACTGTATACCGTTTGTAAGACCGGGAGGAGTATTTATAGCATTAAAAGGAGTAAACGAGGAAATAACAGAAGCACAGAATGCTGTGAAAATACTCGGCGGAGAGATAGGATACAGCAAGTCGTATGAACTTGACGGCAGGGAAGGAAGACAGATATTTGTGATAAAGAAAATATCGCATACTCCAATAAAATATCCCAGAAACAGCGGTCAGATAAAGAAACAACCTTTGTGAAAATAGATAATATATGAATATGATCCCCTTTTTTAGAAATAAAAAGGGGATTTTTTGTGTGGAAATTATTTCCTTGAAAGTGTAGAATGTATATAAGGACAAAAACTTCTTTAGCATATGTATTTCAGCATTTCTTTGAAATCAGTAGGGGCTGGCGACCTCGACAGCCCGCAGGGGTTGAATTAAATGTAACGGGCGAGCGATGCTCGCCCCTACAAAAGCAACAAGACGCATTGTAATCAAAGCAAAGAATCAAATCTATTTTCTTATGCTTTTCGGCAATGAGACGAACTAAGATTAGACGTTTATTAAGGATAAGAGTTATTCTGATTTCTTTTATCTCACTTTTCTTTTTCAGCTAAAAAGAAAAGTGAGCCTGTTCTTTGGTTCGTTTCTTGCAGGAGCAAGAAATGAACGAAAAAAGAAAGTTTTCTCAGCATTTCTTTGTATGCACAAAGAAACGCTTGC
>CADBQZ010000207.1 GCA_902796865.1 uncultured Ruminococcus sp.
CGTTGGCTGTTCTTGCCCATATGTTTGTGTTCGAAGGGCAAACTGCAATAGCAGATGTTGAACCCATATTCGGCTTGTACTGTTCCGGTATTTCGTTTGTATTTTCGTGAACGAATCCGTCGTAGTCACCGATAGCTGAAAGATCGAGGCCATCAGCTGTACTTACGAAGTCGAGAGATACGCACTCTTCAACGCCGTCTGGCTGGAAGTAGAACTGGATACCCTTTTCTGCCCATGCATTGTCGCAGGCAAATACGCCGTTACCTGATGTGAGGAGAAGTCTGTCACCTTCAGGGTCTCTGGGGTCTATAAGTATTCCGCTTCCCCAGTGGCAAGCTTTGCCGTATATCCAGTCATAACCATTTGTATCAAGAGGAAGTGAAATGAAATTTTTAACGCCAACGCCTGTTGAATAGTCTGTAGGACCAGCACCCGGAGTTATATCTTCCCAGTGCTCACCGCCGTCGCTTGAACGGAAGAAATGGTCGCCCCATGCTATAGTGCTTTCGTTTTCAGGTGTGTTCGGATCGTCCTGCTTCCACTCAGTTCCACACCACTGGTCTAACCACGCACCGCAGGTACGTGCAAACATCTTGTTCGGATCGTTTTTATCGACCTCTATCATACCGATAGAATTGTTTGAAACGGAAAGCTTTTCAGCCGTACCCGATGCAACATTGTATTTGTATGCGCCGCCGGCAGTGCCTGAGAATGCAAGACCACCGATATAAGTGAAGAACAGGTTTCCGTGATGGTCACTTGTTATCGAAAGAGGATAGTTGTCGTTCGGAAGTGCATCTATAGCTTCAAACTTATCGTCCTTTACGCTTGCAACATGAATATTTGCCTTACCTGTTAAAGAGGTTCCTACATATACCTTGCCGTCTTCGATGAAAATACAGCCGATACCGTTTTGCTCATTATATTCTTTCTGAGGCTCTGTACCTCTTACCATATGGTCTGTCCATTTCGGATATTTCAGTTCGCCCGAGAAAAGACCGAGATCATCGTATCCTTCGACAGGATTCCATGTTTTTCCTCCGTCTGTTGACTTGATAAGAGCTGATTTGCCTGCGGTTACATCGCCGCCTGCATATATCGTATTACTGTTATCAGGATCGACAGCGATAGGTTCGATACATTCACGTCCGTCACCGTTTCCGTGTACCTGTATATGTTCGGTAACGTCAACGCCTGTAAATGTCTTGCCGCCGTCAGTAGTCTTGTAGATGACTGTTTTTGCATCAGAGAAATAAGCACAGCCGCACAGGAAGTATGCTGTCATATCATCTTTTGGGTCAATAGCAATACCTTTGCAGCTTAAAAGACCTCTGTCGTCTTCAGAGATGAATCCGAAAAGCTGATCCCATTTCTTTTGATTGTAGTTGTATCTGTACGCACCGCCAACGTCGGTACGGAGATACATTTCATTTTGTCCTGTAACTATACCCGAAACGAAACCGGCACCGCCCATTCTGAGTGTTCCCCATTCATAGGAATCTTCGATACTCATTGTTTCTGCAAATGTTGAAGGCGCCGGCGCCATTATTGCCACAGCAGATACAGCGACCGCACATGATGTCATAATAGACATAACTTTGTGTTTTAACTTCATTGTTATCTATCTCCTTTTTTATAATATCGGTCTGCCAAAGCAGACAATGAACCAATTTTATGCAAATTTGTTTCCTTTGCACAAATCTTCATTTATATTATAATATAAAATCATATATTTTTCAAGTAAAATCAGAAAGTTTTTTTGTAGAAAAAGGTTGACAAATTTTAGATAATGTGCTATATTATAGTAGTGGAAAAAATAGATCTTACATATATTGCTGACCATCGGAAATATTTCGACACGAAGCCGCTGTTTTATGTATATACGGCTTTTTGGTCAGCATCTTTTTTTGTTTAAAAGCATATACTGTATAAGGAGTGTAAAATGGCATATAGAGACCCGAATATACAAAAAAAAGCATTAAAAAGACGTGTGATATTATATATAATAGTCGGCTTGTTCGTAGCAGCAGCGGCATCATCATCACTTTATTTCGTTTTTTCCGGCGGACAGACAGATATATCGGAAAAACGCATTGAGCAGTCCGATGCAGCGGCAGCCGGCGGAAATGGAGATCTAGTGGACAGCATTGGATTTGAAGAAGGTGCTATGGAACTTACTGTCGGTCAAAAAGCGGTTCCAAAGATCAAAAACGGAGATATATCCGATATGAGCGAATGGGAAAGCTCAGATCCTC
>CADBQZ010000208.1 GCA_902796865.1 uncultured Ruminococcus sp.
TGAAAAATTGCAGGACGTTGATACAATGTTAGGACCTGAGATGAAATCAACAGGTGAATGTCTTGGTATTGCGGAAACGTTTGAAGATGCACTTCTTAAAGGACTTATAGCAGCAGGCTATGACCTCAAAAAAGAAGGCGGAGTACTCATATCAGTACGTGATACCGATAAGCCGGAGATAATCTCAATAGCTGACAGATTTGCATCAATGGGATTTGAACTTTACGGTACAAGCGGTACAGCAAGCGTGTTAAACAGGAATATGATCGCTACTAACCTTGTAAACAAGATCTCTGAGCAGGAAGAGCCGAATGTACTTTCATTGTTAGAGAGCGGAAAAATACATTACGTTATCTCTACTTCCGAAAAGGGACGTATGCCTGAAAGAGATTCTGTAAAGATGCGCCGTAAATCGGTAGAGAGATCTATATGCAGCGTTACTGCTATAGATACTGCAAGAGCACTTTCTAAAGTATTAAAGGCTAACAGAAGCATTGATGATGTTGAGATGGTAGATATTACAAAGATCTGATCCGGGGGATTGAAGAATGTTTATATCCAAAAATAAGATCACAGCAGCAAAAGTGTCATCTACTATACAGCTTGCGATAGGAAGCTTTTTTGCGTTTTTCTGGATAGTGGGTATATTTGCTGTGATCCCGGAAGATCATGCCAAAAGAAAATACGGCTCATCGACAGAGAGCATGATAGCTATAGACCTTGTGATGCTTGCGATAGCGGCAATAATATTGTTTTTCGGGATAAGGAAGAAGATCCTTATCTCGAAAGCGAAAAAAATCGCTAATATTTTTGAGGGAGATACCGACGGTATTCTTCCTATACAGCCGACGGCGCTTCTCATGGGAATGAATGAGCTTAAATTCATGAAATTATTCGATAAATGTATTTCTAAGGGATTCATCATAAATGCTTCTTTAAATAATGAAAACGGGGTCTGCATAGTTCTTACCCGAGAGGGAAAACATGACCCGGAGCTTGTTTATATAAAATGTCCCGGCTGCGGAGGAACTACTGCTTTAAGAAAAGGGTATTCAGGGACCTGCCGCTTCTGCGGTTCGCCACTTGAAAATTTGAAAGGATAATAATAAATGAAATACACACAGGGATATTATCAGATAACCGATAACAGAGCGCTTGCTAAGGATATATTCAGCATTACTGTTAAGTGTCCGGAGATAGCAGAGGCAGCTTTGCCGGGACAATTCGTTCATATACTGCCAAAGGGTGCGACTCTGCGCCGTCCTATCTCAATATGCGGTATAGATAAAGAAAACGGCAGCCTGCGTATTGTATTTATCGTAAAGGGCGAGGGAACAAAGATCATTTCACAGATGCGTCCGGGAGAAAATATAGATATGTTAGCGCCGTTAGGACATGGATTTACTGTTGATGAAAGCTTTAAAAAAGTACTGCTTGTAGGCGGCGGTATCGGAACTCCTCCAATGCTTCCTCTTGCACAGATATACAAAAGTAAAGCCGTTGTTATATCGGGTTTCAGAAGTTTTGATGCTGTTATTCTTCAGGAAGACTTTAAAAATACCGGTGCAGAAACTATCCTTTGCACCGACGACGGATCATTAGGCATAAAAGGTTTTGTCACTGAGCCTTTGGAAGAAAAGCTTAAAGAAGGCGGTGTAGATGCGGTATACGCCTGCGGACCTATGCCGATGCTTAAAAATATCGCCGGAATATGCGAAAGATATGATACATTGTGTGAAGTTTCACTTGAAGAACGTATGGGATGCGGTATAGGTGCCTGTCTTGTATGTGCCTGCAAAACAAAAAAGGACGGACAGGAGCATTTTGCACACGTTTGTAAAAACGGACCTGTATTCAACTCAAAGGAGGTAATATTCTGATGGCTGATCTTTCTGTAAATATAGCAGGAGTAGAATTTAAAAACCCGGTCATACCTGCCTCCGGAGTGTTTGGATACGGAAGAGAATATGAAGAGCTTTATGATCTTTCTCTTCTGGGTGGAATAGCAACAAAGGGTACGACGATCACTAAAAGAAACGGCAATCTCTCACCCAGAATAGCTGAAACACCATCGGGAATGATAAATTCTGTTGGTCTTCAAAATCCGGGAATAGATGCTTTTATAGAAACGGAGCTTCCATATCTTCTTACAAAGGATACGGTGATACTTGCGAATATCGCCGGCTCTACAGCGGAAGAGTATGTCGAGATCGCAAAAAAGCTTGACGATACAGACGTTCATATGATAGAACTGAATATCTCGTGCCCTAATGTAAAACAA
>CADBQZ010000209.1 GCA_902796865.1 uncultured Ruminococcus sp.
AAGAATACTTTCACCTGATATAGTAGGTCATGAGCATTATGAAGTAGCCAGAGCTGTACAGACTATCCTTCAGAGATACACAGAGCTTCAGGATATTATCGCTATCATGGGTATGGATGAGCTTTCTGATGAAGATAAACTTACAGTAAGCCGTGCAAGAAAGATCCAGAGATTCTTGTCACAGCCGTTTACTGTTGCAGAACAGTTCACAGGTATGCAGGGTAAGTATGTTCCTATCAAGGAAACTATCAGAGGCTTTAAGGAAATCATCGAAGGTAAACATGATGATCTTCCGGAATCAGCATTCCTGTTTGTTGGTACTATTGATGAGGCAGTTGAAAAAGCTAAAAAGGGTGACAATTGATGAAAAGCTATAAACTCAAGATCATAACACCTGAAAAGACTTTTTATGACGGTGAAACAGAACAGATCGTTGTCCGTACATCGGACGGTGATATGGGTGTGCTGGCAGGACATGAAAACTATGTTTCTGATCTGCCTGCTGGTCAGTTCCGTGTGAAAATAGACGGAACGTATAAGACCGCCGCTATTTCAGGCGGAGTTCTTAAAGTCTCCAAGGAAGTTACAACTATCCTTGCTATGGCTGCGGAATGGGCAGATGAGATCGACCTCGACTGGGCAAAGCGTTCACAGGCAGATGCTGAAAAACGCCTTAAAGAAACTAAGAGCGATTTTGAGCACCGCCGAGCAGAACTTAAATTAAAAAGAGCGTTAAACAGACTGAGTGTCGGTTCAAGCAATCAATAAAAAATACAGTGTCTTCCGAATATGGGAAGGCACTGTTTTTTGCTTTTTCTATATTTTTGAGTAATATGAGTTTTAAAACATCAAAAAAGCCATATTATTTCAGCTTTTTTATCAGAAATAATATGGCAAAATGATTTTAGATCTTTTCTATTTTGTCAGCCGCTTCATCGAGCCAGTTTCCTTCATAAAGCTCTATAGCACCCTTGTCACAGGCAGCTGCAAGCTTAGGGGATACGGGCATTTTTCCAAGCACATCAAGTCCATATTCTTTTGCAATATTTTCTATGCTGCTCTTGCCGAAGATATCTATATGTTTGCCGCAGTCAGGGCATTCAACATAGCTCATATTCTCGACAAGTCCGAGTATCGGTATATTCATAAGTTCAGCCATTTTTACAGCTTTTCCGACTATCATGGAAACAAGTTCCTGTGGTGATGTGACTACTACGATACCGTCAACAGGTATTGACTGAAATACTGTAAGCGGTACATCGCCTGTTCCAGGAGGCATATCAACGAACATATAGTCGATGTCGCTCCATATAACATCTGTCCAGAACTGCTTTACAACACCTGCTATAACGGGGCCTCTCCATACGACGGGGTCTGTGTCGTTTTCAAGCATCATATTGACAGACATAATGTTTATGCCTGTTGGTGTTTCAGCCGGATATATTCCCTGTTCGTCAGCAGCAGCTCGTCCTTTTACACCGAACGATTTAGGTATCGAAGGTCCTGTTATATCGGCATCAAGTATAGCTGTTCTGTATCCCTTTCTGTTCATATTTACGGCGAGAAGTGATGATACCATAGATTTTCCTACTCCGCCTTTTCCGCTTACTACACCTATGACCTTTTTGATCTGGCTTAACTGGTGAGGTCTTTCGATAAGACTTTCCGGCTGAGCGCATTTCTGGCTGCATGATGAACAGTCATGTGTACATTCACTCATTGTTTTTGCTCCTTTCGTATTTACAATAAATTATTTGTCATAAGAGCGGTGCTATTATCCTTAAAAAGCCGCCGCCTATTCTTGATAAAAGAGACCTTTTGCTGCAGTCACGCAGCGTTATAGGTCTCGATTTTGCGAGTGTGTTCATAAAATCGAGCTTTATATCTGATATTACTGATGTGCCGTACATTACTGCTGCACATTCAAAGTGAAGATAAAGACTTCTGTAATCAAGATTTATCGTTCCTACGACTGATACTCTGTCGTCTGAAACAAAATTCTTTGCGTGTATAAAGCCCGGCATATATTCATATATTTTAACACCGAATTTTACAAGCTCCTTGTAATAGTTCCAACCGAGAAGATTCACATAGCCCTTATCAGGGATGTGCGGTACGATTATCCTTACATCGACTCCGCTTTTAGCCGCAAATGTAAGAGCTGTTATCATTTCGTTATCTATTATAAGATATGGTGTTGTTATATATACATAGTCTTTTGCTTTTGAAATAATGTCAATATATACGGATTCACCTATACGTTCATCTGTAGTAGGACTGTCACCGAAAGGCTGTATATATCCGTCTGTCTTTTTTGATGCTGCAATGTTTTCAGGGTACGGGATATATTTTTCATAGTCTGTGAGCTGCTTTTTTTTGAATTCCCACATCTGTATGAACATGACGGTAAAACTCCATGCGGCTTCGCCCTTTACCATTACCGCACTGTCCTTCCAGTGACCGAAGCGTTTTGTGCGGTTTATATATTCATCGGCTATGTTTATTCCTCCGCAGAATGCTGTTACGCCGTCTATCACTGCAATTTTACGGTGATCTCTGTTATTTTGTACAGATGAAAGGAACGGTCTGAACGGATTGAATACACGGCATATTATGCCTTTGCTTTCTATCATTTGTTTGAATTGCCTTGGACGGTGTATCTGCGTGCCCATACCGTCATAAAGCATCCTTACTTCTACGCCTTCTTTGACTTTTTGCTCCAGTACAGACAGAACTTTGTCTAACATTTGTCCTTCATCAATTATGAAGTATTCCATGAAAATATATTTTTTTGCTTTCTTGAGTTCTGATATAAGGCGGTCTAATTTTTCTTCGCCTATCTTGAAATACTTTATACCTGTATTTTTATATACAGGGTAATTACCGTATTCATTTATGTATTTTGCAAGCCGTCCCGAGTAAATATCCTCTTGAGTCAGATCATCAATGACACGTCTGTCCTGTGGGATAAGCGGTCTTGTCATTTTTACCATGCGGTTTTTTTTGTCATAAAAAAAAGCCGTTCCGAGCTGTGCATGGAAGAATATATAAAGTGCTGCTCCCACTATAGGTATTATCATGATAATGATAGACCATGAAAGCTTATAAGCCGGGTTTGTTTCTTCTTTATTTATGACATATACTACAAATATTATAGAAATAACTGTCTGTGCTCCGTAAACAACATTTGAATATTCGTGCATCTTAAAGAAGAATGTCAGAACAAAAAGAGCCTGTATAAACAGAAGAAGAAATACGAGCAGATTTCTGTTGAATATTTTTTTGAGCCACTTGAATTTCATTTTTCACCAAACTCTCATATTGGATAGTTTTTATTTTTTCACATATAAGCGATATGATATAATAAATGCTTTGCATTTATTATATCATATCATGTTATTCTTGTAAAGTGATTTTTAAATGCAGCAAGTTTTAAATATTTTTATTTTTAATTATATGGCATAAATAGTTAGATTTCTCATAAACTTTTTTGTAATTTTGACTAGACAAATCGTACTTTATATGTTATAATAGAAAAGGTAAACCTTTAAGTTGATCCCGTGAGGTCGGCAAGGTGTGATAAATTGCAAATAGGGATCTTTGTATCCCCTGAGTTTACACGCTTATCTGTCTTGCGGCAGATAGGCGTTTTTGTTTTGAGAACAGAGGTGATATATTGGAACAGAAAGCTGTTATTATGGACGAAAGCAATATGAAAAGAGCTGTAGCCCGTATAACTTATGAGATACTCGAACGCAACAAGGGGACTGATGACCTTTGCGTTATAGGTATTTTTTCAAGGGGCGTTGCATTTGCTCAGAGGATCGCTGATAAGATAAGCGAGCTTGAACACACCGAGATACCCTACGGAGCGCTTGATATAACTGCATATCGTGATGATGACAAGCAGAAAGGCAGTTATGCCGACAGGACGGATATAGGCTTTTCGGTGCGTGATAAGAAAATAGTTATCGTTGATGATGTTTTCTATACCGGAAGAAGTACAAGAGCCGCCATAGATGCTATAATGGAAAGAGGAAGACCACGTTCAATACAGCTTGCGGTCCTGATAGACAGGGGACACAGAGAGCTCCCGATAAGACCTGATTATGTCGGAAAAAATCTTCCGACATCAAGAGAGGAAAATGTCAAGGTATTTGTAAAGGAGCTTGACGGTAAAGATTTCGTTGCGATATACACTGACAATGCTTAGGAGGAATGAGAATGAGTTCGATTCTTTTGAAAAATGTCCGGGCATTCGATAAGGGGCTTGACAGAGTATGTGATATTCTTATCGAAGACGGTATAATAAAGCGCATTGATGATTGTATAGTTCATGAATGCGATAAGGAGCTTGACTGCACAGGACTTATTGCTATGCCGTCGCTTTTTGATATGCACGTCCATTTCAGAGATCCCGGGCTTACCTATAAAGAGGATATAGTTACAGGCTGCCGTGCAGCAGCAGCGGGAGGCTTTACGGGGGTCGCTTGTATGCCTAATACAAAGCCGGAAACTGATACGCCTGAAACGATACAATATATCAAGACAAAAGCAAACGGTTCCGGCGTGAAAGTTTATCCTGTTGCCTGCATCACAAAAGGCCTTAAAGGCGAAGAAATGTGTGATTATGAGCTTTTGAAAAAAGCAGGAGCTATCGCTGTTTCAGATGACGGAAGACCTGTTGAGGACCCGTCGATGCTCAGAAATGCTATGGTTTCTGCATATGATGCAGGACTTCCTGTAATATCTCATTGTGAAGATCTTAAAATAATCGACGGCGGCATAATCAATAAAGGTAAGATCTCAGAAAAGCTTATGGTAAAAGGCATGGACAGGCTTTCTGAGGACAGTATAACAGAGCGTGAGATAAATACCGCTGCTGCTACCGGAACAAGGATACACATAGCCCATGTAAGTACAAAGGGCAGCATTGAGATAATAAGAAATGCAAAAAAGCATGGCATAAGAGTTACCTGTGAGACCTGTCCGCATTATTTTACACTTACTGATGAACTTCTGCTTTCAAAGGATGCGGATTACAGAATGAATCCGCCGCTTCGTGAAGAAGAGGACAGACTTGCGGTCATTGAGGGAATAAAGGACGGTACTGTTGACTGTATAGTTACCGACCATGCACCGCATTCAAAAGAGGAAAAAGCAGATTTTTATAAAGCGCCTAACGGCATCGTAGGACTTGAAACTTCGCTTGCGGCAACACTGAATATGCTGTATCATCAGTGCGATGTACCGCTTGAAAAGATAGTTGATATGATGTCTGTAAAGCCTAGAGAGATACTGGGGCTTCCGATAGAACGCATACAGGAGGGAAGTCCTGCTAATATTTGCATTGCCGATCTTGAAAAGGAATGGACGGTAGAACCTGAGAAATTCAGGAGCAAAGGAAAAAATACCGCTTTTAAAGGAATGAAGCTCAAGGGCAAACCGATAGCTACTATTTCGGAAGGTATTCTTATATATCATTGTAATGAAAAATAATAATATAAAGGAGTTAGCGCTATGTCATTTGACAGACTTATTAAAAGGATAATCGAAACAAAAAACCCTACAGTCGTAGGGCTTGATCCAAAGCTTGATTATGTTCCGGAATTTATTGTGAAAAAGCATTTTGAAAAATCGGGACAGACACTTAAAGCTGCTGCCGATGCTCTTTTTGAGTTCAACAAGAGCATAATTGACGAGGTATATGACATCGTACCGGCAATAAAGCCACAGGCTGCTTATTATGAAATGTACGGACATTTCGGAGTGGAAACGCTTGAAAAGACGATAAGCTATGCAAAGCAAAAGGGTATGTTTGTCATGACTGACGGCAAGAGAAATGACATCGGCGCTACTATGCAGGCATATGCTGCTGCACATCTTGGAACAGTAAAGGTCGGAGATAATGACATAGCTCCTTTTGATGCTGATGCTCTTACTGTAAACGGATACTTAGGTACTGACGGCATCGCTCCTCTTCTTGAGATATGCCGAAGCAAAGACAAGGGAATATTTGTTTTGTGCAAGACTTCAAACAAGTCCAGCGGAGAACTTCAGGACAAGCTCATAGACGGAACGCCTGTTTATGCGGTAATGGGTGATATGTGCGAAAACTGGGGCAGTGATAATATAGGAAGTTACGGCTATTCGGATGTCGGCGCTGTAGTTGGTGCGACATATCCGGAACAGCTCACAGAGCTTCGTGAAAGACTTCCGCATACTATGTTTTTAGTACCCGGATACGGCGCTCAGGGCGGCGGCGGAAAGGGTGTTTCCGGAGCATTTGACAAAGACGGACTCGGTGCTGTAGTCAATTCATCAAGAGGTATCATGTGTGCTTATAAGAATGAGGAAAACTGCGCCGAAGAAGATTTTGCAAAGGCTGCAAGGCGTGAAGCTGTTCGTATGAGAGATGATATAACATCATATACCGGTCTTAAATGACCCGCATAATGATCGTGATAAACAGTATTTTGAAAGGAATGATCTAATGTCGATTTTTAAAGAGAGCCAAAAGGCATATCTGCTTTTAGCTGACGGAACTGTTTTTGAAGGCAGGAGCATGGGCGCTGAAGGCACAGTTATAGGTGAGGTAGTATTTACGACCGGACTCACAGGTTATCAGGAAACGCTTACAGACCCCAGTTATTACGGACAGATAGTAACACAGACATTTCCGCTTATCGGCAACTATGGAGTAAATGATGAGGATTTCGAGTCTGACAAGTCTTATGTAAGCGGATATATCGTAAGAGAATGGTGTGATACACCGTCGAATTTCAGATGCAGCGGCAACATAAACGATTTTCTCAAAAAGCAGAACATAATCGGTATACATTCGATAGATACACGCTGTCTTACAAGAATAATCCGTGAAGCCGGAGTTATGAACGGCGTTATCACAACAGAAAATGTCTATGATAAAAAGGAAGAATTCCTAAAGAAGATAAATGAATATAAGATAAAAGATGCAGTAAAGACTGTTACGGGAGATCATAACAGGATATACGGCAGTGAAGGTCATAAATACAGAGTCGTTCTTTTTGATTTCGGATATAAAAGAAACATAAGAAATGAACTTGTGAACAGAGGCTGCGAAGTAATAGTTGTTCCGGCAAACACAACTGCCGAGCAGGTAAAGGAATTGGCACCAGACGGCATAATGCTTTCAAACGGCCCTGGAGACCCTTCGGAAAATACTGAAGTTATTGAAAACCTCAAAGAGGTCGGAAAGCTTTCGATACCGATATTCGGTATATGCTTAGGTCATCAGCTTTTAGCGCTTGCAAACGGTGCAAAAACGCAGAAGCTGAAGTATGGTCACAGAGGTGCTAATCAGCCGGTCATAGACAAGGAGCTTGACAAGACATTTGTTACAAGCCAGAATCATGGCTATGCAGTCGTAGGAGACAGTATGGATCCTGATACAGCTGTTGTTTCTCATATAAATGCCAACGACGGTACTTGCGAAGGTATGAGATATAAGAAAATAAAGGCGTTCACCGTACAGTTCCATCCGGAGGCACACGGAGGACCGCAGGATACAGCATATTTATTCGATGAATTTATTGAGATGATAGAAAAGGAGATGCACTGAAATGCCGTTAAGACAGGATATTAAAAAGGTACTCGTTATCGGTTCAGGTCCTATCATAATAGGACAGGCTGCCGAATTTGACTATGCAGGTACACAGGCGTGTCGTGCGCTCAAGCAGGAAGGACTTGAAGTAGTACTTATAAACTCTAACCCTGCTACTATAATGACAGACAAGGCTATGGCGGATAAAGTATATATAGAACCGCTCACACTTGACGTTGTAAAAAGAATAATCGAGATAGAAAAGCCGGACAGCGTTCTTTCCACACTCGGCGGACAGACAGGTCTTACTCTCTCCATGCAGCTTGCAGAAGAAGGTTTCCTTGAAGCGAATAATGTAAAGCTTCTTGGTGCAGATCCGCTTACGATCCACAAGGCTGAAGACAGACAGGCATTCAAGGACACAATGGAAAAGATCGGCGAACCTTGTATCCCTTCAAAGGTCGTTGAAACAATA
>CADBQZ010000210.1 GCA_902796865.1 uncultured Ruminococcus sp.
TATCATACTTCAATGAAATATGTAGGCCCTATAAGAAAGGAACTTGGCTTCAGGACAGTATTTAATATCTTAGGACCGCTCACAAATCCTGCAAGTCCTAAAAGACAGCTTCTCGGAGTATATGACGGTTCTCTTGTTCAGCCGCTTGCACAGGTACTTATGAAGCTTGGCGTAAATAAGGGAATGGTAGTTTATGGTCAGGATAAGCTTGATGAGATATCAATGGCTGCACCTACAACAGTAGCAGAATTTTATGACGGCTGGTTCAAAACCGCTGAGATAGCTCCGGAACAGTTCGGATTTGAAAGATGCACACACGAGGATCTTAAGGGCGGTTCACCAGAAGAAAATGCCGAGATCACAAGACGCATACTTGCCGGTGAAAAGGGTCATAAGAGAAACGCTGTGCTTATGAATGCTGGTGCTGCACTTTATATAGGCGACAAGGCTCACGATCTTGCAGGCGGAATAAAGCTTGCAGCCGAGATAATAGACAGCGGAAAAGCTGAAGAGACACTGAAAAAGCTTATAGAGCTTTCAAATAAATAAGAGGTTTTGATATGACTATACTTGATACACTTGCAAATGCTGCTAAAAAGAGAGTTGCTGATGCTCAAAAAGAAACGTCGCTTGATGAGATAAAGGAAAAGGCACTTTCTCTTCCAAAACTCGATTTTGAATTTGAAAAGGCACTTAAAAAAGATGATATCGCTTTTATTTGCGAATGCAAAAAAGCATCGCCGTCAAAAGGCGTAATAACTGATGATTTCCCTTATGTTGATATAGCTAAAGAATATGAAGCAGCAGGAGCTGATTGTATATCGGTGCTTACAGAGCCTACAAAATTTTTGGGCTGCAATACATATCTTGAACAGATAGCAAAAAATGTTACAGTTCCATGTATCCGAAAGGATTTTGTCGTTGATGAATACATGATCTATAAAGCAAGAGCTATTGGCGCTAAGGCAGTACTTCTTATATGCTCGATACTTTCCGGAAAGACGTTGGAAAAATATATCGGCATATGTGAAAGTCTTGGAATGTCTGCTTTGGTCGAGGTACACAGTGAATATGAAGCAGAGACAGCGATAAACGCCGGTGCAAGAGTTATTGGTGTCAATACCAGAGATCTTAAAGACTTTTCTGTTAATACCAAAAACAGTGAAAAGCTCAGAAAGCTTATACCTGACAAATGTGTATTTGTATCGGAAAGCGGCATAAAGACTGCTGAGGATATAAATGTACTCAGAGAAATAGGCGCAGATGCTGTTCTTATCGGTGAAACACTCATGAGGGCGGCTGATAAAAAGGCAAAGCTTATGGAGCTGAAAGGCAAGATATGACAAAGATAAAGCTATGCGGCATAAGGCGTGAGCAGGATGCAGAATATGCAAATGCAGTTATGCCTGACATGATAGGATTTGTATTTGTACAGGGAAGAAAACGATTCGTTTCCTATGAAAAAGCGCTCGAAATAAGAAATAAGCTTTCGCCAGGAATAATACCTGTCGGTGTATTTATTGATGAGAATATAAATAATATTTCTGCACTTGTGAAAAACGGTGTTATTGATATGGTACAGCTTCACGGCAGTGAAAATGACGATTATATCAAAAAGCTCAAAGAGCGGATAAATGTTCCGGTAATGCAGGCGTTTCAGATAAAGCGCGCTGACGATATTGCTAATGCTAAAAATAGCAAGGCAGATATGGTGCTTCTTGATTCCGGAACAGGTACCGGAAAGACATTTTCGCATAGCCTTATAAAAAACATCGAAAGACCATATTTTTTAGCAGGCGGTCTTGATCCGGAAAATGTAGGCGAAGCTGTAAAGGCACTTTCACCATATGGAGTAGATGCCAGCAGCAGCCTTGAAACGGACGGTTTTAAGGATATAGAAAAAATGATAAGATTTACAGCGGCTGTGAGAAGCGCAGCAGCAGATGTGCTGCGTTAAAAGCAGCAGAACGGAGTTATGAAAATGGGAGAGAAAAAAGGACGCTTCGGTATACACGGCGGACAGTATATACCCGAAACGCTTATGAATGCAGTAATAGAGCTTGAAAAGGCTTACGATCATTATAAAAACGACAAAGCATTCAACGATGAGCTTACAGAGCTTTTTAACGGATATGCAGGAAGACCTTCACTTTTGTATTATGCACCTAAGCTTACCGAAAAGCTTGGCGGAGCTAAGATATATCTCAAAAGAGAAGATCTTAATCACACGGGTTCTCACAAGATAAACAATGTGCTGGGACAGGCGCTCCTTGCAAAAAAGATGGGCAAAACACGTCTTATCGCAGAAACGGGCGCAGGTCAGCACGGAGTTGCAACTGCGACAGCAGCAGCGATGATGGATATGGAATGTGTCGTATTCATGGGCGAAGAGGATACTAAAAGACAGGCTCTTAACGTTTACAGAA
>CADBQZ010000211.1 GCA_902796865.1 uncultured Ruminococcus sp.
ACGGCTGCACAATATCGTTGTCATTCTCTATAATACCGAAAAGCTTGGTTTGACTGTCAGATACCGCAAATCTTTTTGAATCAAGAAAACCAATGCTTTCCCACTCCGGAGCTATCAGCTGATTTCCATATGACATAACACCCAATAGACCTTCTTTATTCTGACATAGGCTATAGCCATTTTTTTCAATATCAAGTCCGTCTATATAACCGCTTTCCTGCGGAAGCTCTTTTAATCTATCTTTTCCGATATAGTGACTCAGCAATGCAAGAATTATAAATATGATCAATAAAGCAGCAGCAAAAACTGCAAGCTTTATATACCATTTCAAGCTTCCGAATCGTCCGGTTATTTTTATATCAATATCGTTAAACTGCTCATTCATCTTCAGGAGTTTGCTTTCTTACAGAATTTTCCGTTTCTTTTATAATATAAACAGGTCTTCCTTTTGTTTCAAGATATGTTTTTGACAGATACTGACCCAGTATACCTGTACAGAAAAGCTGAAGCCCTCCTACAAAGAATATAGCGCATACTGTGGTCGGAAAACCCTGCACCGCTTCACCAAAAAATATGGTTTTCACTACAACGAACATTATGATTATAAATGCTATCAAACAGCTTAAAACGCCTAAAAATGAAGCGATAGCAAGAGGCGCTGTAGAAAAGGCAAATATGCCTTCGAGAGAATACATAAAAAGATTTTTAAACGACCATGTTGTTGTGCCGGCAGCTCTTTCCACATTTTCATATTCTATATATTTAGTGCTGAATCCTACCCAACTGAAAATACCTTTTGAAAATCTGTTGTACTCTTTCATGTCAAGTATCGCATCGACCATCTGACGTGTCATGAATCTGAAATCCTGAGCGCCGTCAACTATCTCTGTCTGAGAGATCTTATTCATGAGCTTATAAAACTTTCTTGCAAACCATGACCGTATCTTTGATTCACCTTTTCTGCTTACACGGCGTGTCGTAGCACAATCATATCCCTGATTTTTAACATAATCATACATCTTGGGTATAAACTCAGGCGGGTGCTGAAGATCAGCATCCATAACGACAATATAATCACCTTTTGCATTTTGAAGACCTGCAAACATTCCTGCTTCCTTACCGAAATTTCTCGAAAAAGAAATATATCTAACACGGCTGTCAGATGATGCCATATCTCTCAGAATATCAATGGTCTTATCCTTAGAACCATCGTTTATAAAAAGAAGTTCAAAAGAAAGTCCGGTTTCATTTTCCGTCATGCTACGCATTATCTTTTTTATCTCCTCATAATAAAGAGGAAGCACTTCCTGTTCATTATAACAGGGAACGATAATAGATATTAGTTCCATAAAACAGCTCCTAACTTAAACATACATTTATATAATACAACAAAAATTGTAAAAATGCAAGTATAAAATTAGCTTTTACTGAAATTAGTTGATAAAAATTCAATTTAACATTTTTTACAGACTAAAAAAGACGTCAAAAGACGTCTCTTTTAGTTATTTTTTTATAAGTACTCTCTTGAGAATAGCAAGATCAAAAACATTGAACTTTTCGTTAGAGGCCATATCAGCCGCTTCAGAATCGGCTAATTTCTTTGATTTTTTTACAAGGAATTTTGAAAGAGCAACTGCATCTGCTGCATTGACCTTCAGATCCTTGTTTACGTCACCTTTGCCGCCACTCAAAGCAGGTACAGTTCCGTCCGGTTCAGTTCCACCGACAAGTACACCTTCTGAATATACACAGATATTGTCTATTTTTTCCTCGTTGCCGTCACCAAACATATCTGTATCAGTGCAGATCTTTAATCCGTCATAGCTCCAGTCATTTTTAGGATCCCATGTGTCACCATAATAAAGTCCTACATCACACTGATATTTTTTTCCGGAATTTGCTATTTTATATCCGTCCCATGATATTTCTACATAATATATATTCGGGTCGGATTTGTACTGGAAAGGTCCGGAGATGATACCGTCTGCTCCTTCAACTTCCATGAATGACTGATCATACAGTTCCTTGACCTCTGTAACAGAATTTATACCACCCTGCATTTCTTTTACATTGAAATAATATCTTACAGATACTTTATCAGAAGGGCTTGTTGAATCAGTCATTACTTTAAACGAAACCTTTGTAACACCGCCTGAACCATCACTCTTTATGTCGTCAACGCCAAAAGCTTCGACCCAGTAGCCATTACCGCCGCCTTCTTCAGCACTTTCTTCTTCTTCGGGCGGGAAATCTGCTTCGGGTTTCATATCTTCTGTTCCGAAATATTTATAAAGACCTGCACAAGCACCGACAAATGCGGCATTGTAGTCTATAGTTACTTCGTTATAAGTGTAATCGTCAGTAATGTCAATATGATTATCCAAACCGTCAGGACCGCCTACGAGCGCTCCCCAAAGTACATGACGATGTTCTCGAGTGTCTTTGGAGCTTAAAAGTCCTGATGCAGCACGGTGATGCGGATATTTTGCAGAGTTTTCTTTAAATCCGACTATATAGCATCTGTCTAACGGATTGTTGCCCATTATATATTCCATCTGCTTTTTAGCCCAAAGGCTGTATTCTGATGGTTTATCATTATTTTTATACTTATCATAAACAAGGCATATAAGCTGCATTGCGGCATTGTATCTGCACGAACCCCACTGATTGAGGAAAGCGTAGCCGCCTTCTGTTTCCATTCCCTGCCATTTATTAATTGCTTTTTCCACCTGGATCCAATGATCTGCGGCTTCATATTGTGTTTTTCCCTGTGCCTCACGGTACATATTCTGTATATCAAGCTCAGGATGTTCAAGATCTATTGCACCAAGCACACACGCTGCACCGCTCCACATATCATTCCAGCAATAGCACCATCCAGATGGTGCGTAATAATCTACATACGGCATTGCAGCTTCAAGAAAACTTACATCGCCTGTACATTTGTAAAGCCATGCTGCACACCACACATAGTCATCTTCCCATTTGTTTGATTTATAGTACATCTTTGGCCCATCAGCATTATCGCTAAGTTCCAGCTCGTTTTCATTTGCAAAATCCCAAAGAGCTTCCGCATAGTCAAGGCACTTTTCGGCATAACGCTTATCAGTATTCTTGAAATTGAGGTAGTTTATAGCTAAAGATGCGGCAGCCGAAACGACATAATCCGTCTGCGGCTTTTCAGCTGTCAGGAAAAATGCAGGACGTGCCATAGAGTCTATTTCAGGTGCTTCCCAGATCGCATGGTCTATATCACCGTCTCCGACCTGATAGCAGTGTGCTATAACTTTTCCGCTTTTATCTCTGAATGTACATTTCATGAGATAATCATTAAAATATCTTAATATTGTTTCGATATGACCGTCTTCTCCAATATTTTTATAGGAATCACGGAACTCATAATAACCCCAGCCTAAAGTTGCAGCCGAATAGTTTTCAGGCATACCAAATTCTACATGGTCACCTGCATCGTGCATACCGCCTGCAACGTCAACACAACCGTCACCGTCGGGGTCAAGCACTTTCTTGTACTTTTCTATAAATTCTTCGGACAGATTGGTACCGATATTATCTTCCCCCATTGGTTTGAGCGGCACTTGTGCATCATATGTGTGACAATCACCTCTCCATGATAGACGTGTGTTTTCATTTACCTGTGTTCCGCACATATTTGCATCGTAAAAATACATAGAATACTGGAGCGCTTTAGCGAAATTCTCCTCTGTTTCTGCTGCTGTTACAGACATATTCACCGGCAGTACGGAAGTTACAAGTGAAGCTGCTGTAAGCGTTCCTGTAAACGCAGCAGTTAATCTTTTTAAAATTTTCATATTCAACCTCCTGAGATCATATTTTTTCCAATCATTTTGATTATAGCATACTGTAAAAAAAAATTCAAGAGGTTTTTTAAAAAAAGTGTAATTTTAACAGTTGCTGTTTAACGATAAAAATCACCTCTGAACTCAGGGGGTAATGTTTATACAATTTAAAAAATGTTTATTTATGCACTTCCCTTCCGAGAGCATTTCTGTTTATATTTGCTTCTGATACTCTTTCTTGCTGCGGTTTTAATGCATTTATTTTTTTATCTTTGATCTGCAAGCTGTTTTTGTTCACGAAGATTCATGCCAAAGTCTTCTACCTTGACCGCCTTACCAAATTTTACTTCTTGCGGCAGAACAGGTATCTGCTTATCTTTTGGAAGCTTATTCCACGCATCTGCTCTTAGTATCATCTTTCTGCGGAGTACATCAACTGCATTAAATATAGCTGAGCTTTACTGCCTGTGATAAAATCACCTGCCTGCATAGCTCCAACATCACCGAACGCCTGCGGATTATTAAAATTGTCAGCCGTGTAGTTAAAAATAGGCGAATCGGGTTTTACCTTTGTAAGATCTACGTCCTGTGCATTTGTAATAAACGTGCCGCTTATGGTATTACCGTTCTGTATGAGAATCATGGGTTTTGATTTAGCACATACGTCAGACTTGCCAAGCAGTCCCATTAAACGGGTAACCCCAATGCTTCTCTTATCAATATTCTTTCATCACACGTTCATATGTCTCTAAAAATTCTTTTTTGCCCTCTTCTGTCATAATGGGATATGTGTCGTCAGGCAAAAGAGTGTAGTAATTATTGGTAAGTTCATTCAGTTCGCTTATTGCAGCTGTAAAGTCTGCATAAGCTTCAATATCCGCCGGAGATGTAAGCGTATCTTTTATTTTAGATATGTATTCGTTCAGGTGCATCTTTATTTGCGACAGGTCAAATATATTTTTACCATTAGGCATAGTTGTTTTTCCTTTATAATTAATAAATAATACCTCGATTTTTGCATTATGGGTGCAAAGAATATTTTATGTAAAAAATAATAGCGTTTGCAGCCAGTTGTTTCAGACCGCAAACGCATACTATTATTATTTTAAACTTTTGCCTTGACTATTATACCAAATATTTATTTAAAATCCAATAAACTCACGAACCAGAGAGGTTTCAGGAATACCGTCTTTTTTGAGCGACGGAAAATATCCGAAAAATCTCATAAGTTTTTTATAATAGTCATTGTTCTCAAAAATATCAGCTTGCTCTAAAAGCTTATCATAAAGATAAGTCCTGTATACCGGTGCTTCATAAGCCATAAATGTATCTACTTGATAATCCGCACGATGCTTGAACGGAAGTATGTACTTATCTTCACCTTCAGATACACTCTGGAAGAAGCTGAAGATAGCTGCAAAATCTCTTCCTCTGAAAAGATTATCTCTGCAAAGCCTTCTCATGAGTCGTATAGCTCTGGGATGCAGAAGTTTTCCGTCATCTGCTTTAAGACGTGTTCTTACACTTACATAGATACACCACGCAAAACTATTTTCACCTGTTACCAATGGATTTAAAGCATGAATGCCTTCCATTATTACAATAGAGCCTGGTTCGCGGCGAAATGGTACATATCCGTCTCGTGCCTGCTTTTTGAAATTGAATATCGGCATATCGAAATCTGCACACTCATTTAATAGTTGTATATGCTCTTTCAATAGATCAAGATCAGTACAAAGCGGCGATTCAAGATCTATCTTGCCGTCTTTTCCTATGGGCATACCCGGTGAATCATTTGAACGGAAATAGTTGTCAAGTGATACGACACTGCTTTTACAGCCGTATTCTTTAAGAAGGAGCCTTGATATCTCATTTGCTGTAGATGTCTTTCCAGAGCCGGAAGGACCGGAAATAAGTACTATAGGACGTTCCTCCTTATTGTCAAATATGTAGCTGCATATGCCGGAAAGCTGATCGTAATAATTCTTTTCAGAATCTTTTATCAGGTCATCCGGAGCGTTATTGACTGCTTTTTTCAAATAGCTGGTTCTGATGTATTTCATAAAGGCAGCCCCCTTTCTATTAAGTATATATATATTATAGCACTTTTGTTCCATTTTTTCAACACTTTTTTTGAATTTTCTATGATTTATACAATGTCAATTTTCACAAAATTTTATAGTCAAATTAAGCTATTTTAACAAAAGTTTTTAAATCATCAATATACCCCTATACTTTTTGTGTAAAAAATGCTATAATAAATAATTGATAATATACAATATTACAAATCTAATATCGAAAGGAATATCAGCAATGTTTTTTCAAAAAGATCTTGAAACGATGTCAAGACAAAAAATCGAGGAAATACAGCTTGAAAGGCTGAAAAAACTCGTAGACTACTGTGACAGAAATGTCCCGTTTTATCACAAGAGGCTTGAGGAATCGGGTGTTACCGCCGACAAGATAAAAACTCTTGATGATATAAAATACATACCATATACTACCAAGGACGACATACGTGATAACTATCCATTCGGTTTGTTCGGACAACCGCTAAAAAAGATAGTAAGGATACACGCTTCAAGCGGTACAACCGGAAAGCCGACCGTTGTCGGATATACTAAAAACGATCTTGAAAACTGGAGCGACTGCATGGCTAGAATTTGTGTCGCAGCAGGCGCATCAGACGAAGACATAGTTCAGATAGCATTCGGATATGGATTATTTACCGGAGCACTCGGCCTTCATTACGGTCTTGAAAAGATCGGTGCAACGGTTGTGCCGACATCCAGTGGAAATACCGAAAAGCAAATAATGCTTATGCAGGATTTTCAGACTACCGCTTTAGTAGCTACTCCTTCATATGCACAGTTTATAGGCGAAACTGCAAAAGAAATGGGTGTTATAGACAAGCTCAATCTTAAACTTGGACTGTTCGGCTCAGAAGGATGCACAACAGAAATGAGAAGTCAGGTCGAGAAAACATTAAATCTTTTTGCAACAGATAACTATGGAATGAGTGAGCTTATGGGTCCGGGCGTTTCAGGTGAATGTCATCTAAGATGCGGACTGCATATCAATGAAGACCACTTCATCCCTGAAATTATCGACCCGAAAACTCTTGAAGTGCTTCCGAGAGGTTCTCAGGGTGAACTTGTAATAACTACTCTTACCAAAGAGGGCATCCCGATGCTCAGATACCGTACCAAGGACATAACCAAGATAAATTATGAACCTTGCGAGTGCGGCAGAACATTTGCGAGAATGGAAAAGGTAATGGGAAGAACTGATGATATGCTGAAGATAAGAGGCGTAAATGTATTCCCGTCTCAGATAGAAAGCGTTCTTATGAGATTTGACAAGATAGCTCCTCATTATCAGCTTGTAATAACACGAGAAAATTTCTCTGACCGTCTTGAAGTACGCATAGAGCTTGCTGATGAGAGTCTCCTTGATAATTATTCCGGCCTTGAATCACTAAGAGGTTCTATACATCACGATCTTAAAACAGTTCTCGGAATAGATACAAAGGTATCGCTTGTCGAGCATAAATCGCTCGAAAGATTCCAGGGCAAGGCAAAGAGGATCGTAGACCTCAGAAATTCAAAATGAAAAAGCTCTTTGTGACCGATCTTGACGGAACATTCCTTGATCCAAGGGCGGCAGTATCTGAAAAGTCTGCAAAAATAATAAACAATTTTATAAAAAATGGCGGACATTTTACATTTGCTACCGCAAGGACGGCAGTTTCAGCTTCTCAGATAATGAAAGATGTTTTTGTGAATGTACCATGTATACTCATGAACGGAGTAAGCATTTATGATCTTTCTGAAAAGAGATACATAAAAAATGAATATTTCTCCTCAAAGGATTCCAAAAAGATCGCAGAGATATTTTCAGACTGCGGTGTTATACCATTTATGTATAAAATAGAAAACGAAAAGCTCGATACATATTATTACGATTTTAATTGTCGGGAAATGTATGATTTCTTTATTATGTGCAAAAATGATCCTAACCGCAGCTTTTATAAGTGTGATTCTTTGATAGATGCTGCTGATAATATGACTATCTATTTTTCAGTACAAGGCAGTCATGATAAGCTTCAGAAAGCTGCTGATATATTAGCAAAAACAAATATTTGCAGCTTTGCATTCTACAGAGATGTATATAATACCGAAATATGGTTTCTGGAAGTATTTTCAAAAAATGCTTCCAAATCAAACGGTATAAATTTTATAAAAGATTACGGTGGATTTGAGCATATAACTTGTTTCGGTGATAATCTTAATGATCTTCCGATGTTTGAGGTGTGCGATAAGAAGATCGCCGTAAGCAATGCAAAAGATGAAATAAAGAAGGCTGCTGATGAGATCATCGGAAGCAATACTGATGACGCAGTTGCAGTCTATATTAAAAAAATAACCGAAAGGATATGAACCCATGAACAAATTGATGCTTGGCAACGAAGCAGTTGCAAGAGGTCTGTATGAGGGCGGATGTCAGCTTTTATCAAGCTATCCGGGAACTCCTTCTACAGAGATCACCGAATTCGGTGCAAAATATGATGATATGTATGCTGAATGGGCACCTAATGAAAAGGTTGCTATGGAAACAGCTATCGGTGCATCTATAGCAGGTGCAAGAAGCTTTTGCGGCATGAAACACGTAGGACTTAATGTCGCTGCTGATCCGCTTTATACCGTTTCATATACCGGTGTTACCGGCGGTATTGTTATCGCTGTTGCAGATGACCCGGGTATGCACTCATCTCAGAATGAACAGGACAGCCGCCATCACGCAATAGCTTCAAAAGTGGCTATGCTTGAACCATCTGATTCAGGTGAATGCCGTGATTTCGCAAAAAAAGCATTTGACCTGTCAGAAAAATTCGATACTCCGGTCATATTAAGGCTTTCTACAAGAGTTGCTCATTCACAGAGCAGCGTTGAACTTCATGACAGAGAAGAACATGAGCTTATACCATATAAGAAAGATCCTTCTAAATACGCAATGGTGCCTGCATTCGCAAGAAAAAGACACGTTGTTGTTGAGGAAAGAACAAAAAAACTTATAGAATATGCGGAAAACTGTGAATTCAACAGAGAAGAACTTAATGACAGCAAGATCGGCGTTATAACAAGCGGTATCTCCTATCAGTATGCAAGAGAAGCTCTCGGTGA
>CADBQZ010000212.1 GCA_902796865.1 uncultured Ruminococcus sp.
TATTTATAAGTGCAGCAGGAGGAGCGGCACATAACACAGGACAGATGCTGGCAGCAATGCTTATAATGAAAAGTACTGCCATAGTCTATTATATATTTATATTAGTAATATCAGGGCTTGTGTCAGGTGTGATAACAGGCTTTACAGCAAAGCTTATCATACCAAAGCTAAAGCCTTTTTTAAGGAGGAAAAAATGAGGAAACTAAACGGTATACATTTAAGACACAGTAAAAATACCGCTGGCTGTAAGACGGAGGTAATGGAGCTTCCGAATGAAGTCATTATCCCTATGAACATGAATATGGGAGCGCACAGCATACCTATCGTAAAACCTGGAGATCATGTCGATGTCGGACAAAAAATAGGCGACACAGATAAATTCTTGTCTGCGCCTGTTCATTCGAGCGTTTCGGGTACGGTAAAGGCAATAACCGAGATAAGAGCCATGAACGGCGTATGTCAGGCTATAAAGATCGAGACTGACGGTCAGCAGACCGTTTCCGAAGATGTTGCGCCGCCTGAAATAAAAGACCGTGAAAGCTTTATAAAAGCGCTGAGAGAAAGCGGTCTTACGGGATTGGGCGGTGCAGGCTTCCCGACACATATAAAGAGTAATTCAAAAACACCGATAGATACTCTTGTGATAAATGCTGCCGAGTGTGAGCCTCATATAACCTCCGACCACAGACAGATGGTCGAAGCACCTGATGATGTTATAGGCGGCATCAAGCTTGTACTTAAATATCTTGATATCCCGAAAGCTGTGATAGGCATTGAAAACAACAAGCCGGATGCTATAGCGATACTCAATGAAAAAACAGCATCAGAGCCGGATATATCGGTAAAGGTACTTCCGTCAGTATATCCGCAGGGGGCAGAAAAGGTGCTTATATATAATATCACCGGAAGAATGGTAATGGAAAGACAGCTCCCGTCCGACCAGGGCGTTATCGTTATGAATGTTTCGACCGTTGCGTATATAAACACATATATCACAACAGGTATGCCGCTTTGCGAAAGAAGGATAACCGTTGACGGCGATACGATAAAAAAGCCTTGCAATCTTCTTGTAAAAATAGGAACTCCCGTATCAAAGATACTCGATTATGCAGAATGCGATAAAGACAGAGTAAAAAAACTCATAATGGGCGGTCCTATGATGGGTATGTGTGCCTATGAAGAAGATACAGTTGTAGGAAAGTCCAATAATGCGGTGCTTGCTTTTGAAAAGATCGCCGAAAAGGTACAGACAAACTGTATCAGATGCGGAAGGTGCATAAGCGTCTGTCCTATGGATCTTATGCCGACCGATATTGAAAAAGCGTATCAGAGGCGTGATATAGAAGCGCTCAAAAAGCTTAAAGTCACACTTTGCATGAACTGCGGCTGCTGCACATATGCCTGCCCTGCCGGAAGAAGTCTTGCAGAGGTAAACCAGCTTGCAAAAGGCATTATCCCGAGAAATTGAGAAAGGCGGTAAAATAACTTGAATATACTTACAGTTTCACCTTCTCCGCACAGGAGAAGTCCGATGACGACACAGAAGATAATGCTCTGTGTTATAATATCCTTAATGCCTGCGCTTGTGATGTCAGGCGTTATATTTGGATTGAGAGCGCTAATGCTCATTGCAACCTGTATATCAGGAAGCATACTCTTTGAGGGGGTATGCCGCATAATAATGAAAAGAGAACAGACAATAAGCGATCTTAGCGCTGCTGTTACAGGAATCCTTCTTGCATTCAATCTTCCGGTAACGCTTCCGTTATGGATGGCGCTTGTCGGCTGTTTTGTCGCTATAGTTATAGTAAAACAGCTTTTCGGCGGTCTGGGACAGAATTTTGCAAATCCTGCGATAGTTGCACGAATAGTGCTTATGGTATCATTCACAGCGGATATGACAAAATGGGCAGTTCCGCAGTACTGGCATGAAGGCGGAAGCGAGATCGTGACCGGTGCGACACCGCTCGTTACAAAAGATGCTTCATGGATAGATCTTCTTACAGGCTTTACCGGCGGCTGTCTCGGTGAGACCTGTGCTATAGCACTAATTGCCGGAGGAATATTCCTTATCGTTATGAGGATAATCTCGCCGGTAACACCTATAGCATTTATCGGAACAGCAGCGATATTATCATTCATATGGGGCATCTCAAACGGAGATATGTCATTTGCACTTGAACATACCGGTTATCAGGTATTATCGGGCGGACTTCTTCTCGGTGCATTCTTTATGGCAACAGATTATGTAACAACACCTATAACAGCAAAGGGCAAGCTCATATTCGGAATAGGCTGCGGACTTATTACATTCCTTATAAGACAGTTCGGAAGCTATCCGGAGGGCGTATCCTTCTCGATACTCCTTATGAATATCGTAACTCCTTATATAGACAGATTCACTATGAAAAAACCTGTAGGCGGACTAAAGGAGGAAAAAGCAAAATGAAAGAAAAAGTAATACCGTCTTTAGTGCTTACGATAATAGCAATAATAGTTTCAGGACTTTTAGTGCTTGCAAACGCACTTACAAAGGATAAGATAGAAGCGGCACAGGAAGAAAAGATCTCACAGTCGCTTTCGGAAACGTTCGGAGATTCCGAATACACACCGCTCGAAATGAAATTCGAGGACAGCGACAAGGTAAAGATAAACAATGCCTATGAAGGCACAAACGGAAAGGTGATCTTTGAGATAACTGCTGACGGATATGCAAAGGAAGGTCTTCATATACTGGTAGGTTTTGACGAAAAGTCTGAGCTTTGCGGTATAGGCTTTTTAGAGCTTGGAGAGACTCCCGGACTCGGAACAAAAGTCGAAGAGGATAAGAGCTTTACCGAACAGTTTTTCGGACTTTCGGAAAAAGCCGACAGCTTTACGCCTATCACAGGAGCAACATTCTCGTCAAACGGCATGAAGTCTGCTGTCGATACAGCACTCGATGCTTATAATAAACAGTTTGGAGGTGCGAAGAAATGAGCAATTTTAAAGAATTTACAAAGGGACTTATAAAAGAAAACCCTACTCTTGTGGGACTTCTCGGAATGTGTCCGACACTCGCTGTTACTACACAGGCAGTAAACGGCATAGGAATGGGTCTTGCGACCACATTTGTACTTGTCTGCTCGAATATAGTTATATCGCTTCTCAAAAACATAATACCAAAGACTGTAAAGCTTCCGTGCTATATCGTAATAATCGCAGGCTTTGTAACGCTCATAAGCTTTCTTTTGCACGGATTCATACCCGACCTTTACAGTGCGCTCGGAACGTTTTTAAATCTTATCACGGTAAACTGTATAATCTTAGGAAGAGCAGAGATGTTCGCCTGCAAGAACAAGGTGATACCTTCAATGCTTGACGGTCTTGGCATGGGACTTGGATTTACACTGGCGCTTTTCCTTATGGGAAGTATAAGAGAGATAATGGGCTCGGCTTCATGGATGGGAATAAAGCTTTCGTTTATCCATCCGACATCGGTATTTGTCATGAGCGCAGGAGGATTTTTTGTACTTGGTATAATAATAGCGCTTGTAAACAAGATTGCCGGAAAGAAGCCTCCTAAGAAGATAGGCTGTGCAGGCTGTCCGAATGCGGCAAACTGTGCATCTGTCAGAAAGGATGAAGAATGATGAAAAGTATATTTATTATAATGCTTTCGGCAGTATTTGTCGATAACTTTGTACTTTCAAAGTTTATGGGTATATGTCCGTTTCTGGGCGTATCGAAAAAACTCTCATCAAGTCTCGGAATGGGAGCTGCGGTAATATTCGTAATGGTCTGTGCAACGGCTGTTACATACCCGGTATATCACGGCATACTCGAACCGAACGGACTTGAATATCTCAATACAGTAGCATTCATTCTCATAATCGCACTTTTTGTACAGCTTGTTGAGATAATGTTAAAAAAGGTGATGCCTCCGCTTTACGATTCATTAGGCGTTTATCTTCCGCTCATCACAACGAACTGTGCAGTATTGGGTGTAACGCTTCTTAATATAGACAACGGTTACAATTTTGTTGAATCACTTATAAATGCCTGCTTTGCCGGTGTTGGATTTGCGTTAGCGCTCGTGCTCTTTTCAGGAGTACGCTCCAAACTCGAAGCAGCAGACATTCCCGCAACATTCAAAGGTATTCCTTCAACGCTCATAGCGGCATCTATCGTATCGTTAAGCTTCATGGCGTTTTCGGGATTCATAAACTGAGAGGAGGATATCAATGTTTGAAAGCTATATACTGCCGATAATAATATTTGCGGCGCTCGGTATTTTAGCAGGAGTTCTCCTGACAGCCGCTTCAAAGATATTTTATGTAAAGACAGACGACCGTATAGAACGCATCTCGGAAGCTCTTCCACAGGCGAACTGCGGTGCCTGCGGATTTGCAGGCTGTGCCGATTATGCTTCTGCAATAGTTGAAAAGGGTGCGGCATCAAATCTGTGCCGTCCGGGCGGAACGGATACCGCAAAAAAGATAAGTGCTATATTAGGTACTGCCGCAGAGGAAGTAGTTCCGGAAAGAGCGGTCGTTCATTGCCGGGGAAATTGTGATGCTGTAAAGACGAATTTTGATTATGCCGGTATACAGAGCTGTGCAGCTGCAAAAAGGATCTACGGCGGATTCAAAGGCTGTACATACGGCTGTATCGGACTTGGCGACTGTGTAAATGTCTGTGATGAAGATGCGATAAGAGTCGTAAACGGCGTTGCAGAAGTAAATGAAAACTGTTTAGCCTGCGGAAAGTGCGTTAAAGCCTGTCCGAATTCACTTATTGAGATAAAGCCTACTGCAAAGCATATCGACGTTAAATGTTCATCGAAGGATAACGGAAAGAACACAAGACTTTACTGTAAAAACGGCTGTATCGGCTGTAAGATGTGCGAAAAGAAATGTCAGAACGATGCGATAAAGGTTATAGATTTCCATGCAGTGATAGATTACAGCAAGTGTACAGGCTGCGGTGACTGTGCGGCTGCCTGTCCTATGAA
>CADBQZ010000213.1 GCA_902796865.1 uncultured Ruminococcus sp.
AGAATAATTCAAAAATGGTCGAAGCAATAACATCTATGGATGAGGATTTTGCAAAGTGGTATACCGATATAGTCAAGAAAGCAGAGCTTATCGAATATACAAGTGTAAAAGGCTGTATGGTAATAAGACCATATGCTTATGCGATATGGGAGAATATCCAGCATATACTTGATACTATGTTCAAGGAAACGGGACATGAGAATGTATGTATGCCTATGTTTATCCCGGAAAGTCTTTTGCAGAAAGAAAAAGACCATGTTGAGGGATTTGCACCGGAGGTCGCATGGGTAACACATGGCGGCAATGAAAAGCTTGAAGACAGGCTTTGTGTGCGTCCGACATCTGAAACACTTTTCTGTGAACACTATTCTAATATAATCCATTCTTACAGGGATCTTCCTAAGCTGTACAATCAGTGGGTAAGTGTTGTAAGATGGGAAAAGACTACAAGACCGTTCCTGCGTTCGAGAGAATTCCTCTGGCAGGAGGGACATACTATCCATGCGACTGCTGAAGAGGCTGTTGAGGAGACGGAGAGAATGCTCAATGTCTATGCGGATTTCTGTGAAAAAAGTCTTGCTATGCCTGTTGTAAAAGGCAAGAAGACAGAGAGCGATAAGTTTGCAGGTGCAGTTTCTACATACGCTATAGAGGCACTTATGCACGACGGAAAGGCTTTGCAGGCAGGTACTTCTCATTATTTCGGAGACGGCTTTGCAAAGGCATTTGATATACAGTATACCGATAAGGAGAACAAAAAAGTATATCCGCATCAGACAAGCTGGGGAGTCACAACTCGTCTTATAGGCGCTATAATAATGACACACGGCGATGACAGCGGTCTTGTTCTTCCGCCGGCTGTAGCCCCGATACAGGCTGTTATTGTGCCTGTAGCGCAGCATAAGGAAGGTGTACTTGAAAAAGCCGGAGAGCTTTTAGAGTCACTCAAAAAGTACGGTATCCGTGCTAAAATGGACGATAGTGAAAATTCACCGGGCTGGAAGTTCGCTGAATACGAGATGAAGGGTGTTCCGGTAAGAATAGAGATAGGCCCTAAGGATATAGAGAATGGACAGTGTGTAGCTGTTACAAGACATAACAGAGAAAAATCAGTTATTTCGATAAACGATCTCGGAGAAGCTTTCGGAAAGGCAGTTTCAGAAAAGCTTGAAGAAGTAAGACAGGGCATTTATAATAAGGCTCTTGAAAATAGAGAAAAGCGCACATATTCATGTAAGACTCTCGACGAGATAAGCGAAGCACTCGGCGCAAACGGCGATGGATTTGTAAAGGCTATGTGGTGCGGAGATGAAGCCTGTGAAGATGAGGTCAAGGAAAAGACAGGCGTTGGTTCACGCTGTATACCATTTGAGCAGGAACAAATATCAGACAAGTGCGTATGCTGCGGAAAGCCTGCAAAGTATATGGTATACTGGGGCAAGGCATATTGATATTGCATGACAGTACCGTATAAATAACGCTTTATAGCGTTTTAACGGTATTGGTATAAATCAAACATTGACGCTGTATCTGATATATAGTCTGTATGCAGCATGAAAAAATTATAAACAGGAGATTTTTTTGAAAAATAACAACAAACTGGAAATAGCAGGTTGACCGGGAGGTTTGTCTGCTACTGCAAACCTCCCGCTTGAAAAGCAATTGATGTCAACAATTTTCAGGAGGTTAAAATAATGAATAAAAATGACTATACATTTCGTCAGGAAAAGAAAGAAGATTTTCGGGAAGTAGAAAACCTTGTAAGAGAGGCATTCTGGAACGTTTATCGTCCCGGTTGTACTGAGCATTATGTTCTGCATTTATTAAGAGATGATCCGGCATTCGTGCGTGAACTTGACTTTATCATGGAAAAGGACGGAAAGATCATCGGGCAGAATGTGTTTGCGAAAACTGTTATAAATGCTGATGATGGCAGGGATATACCTGTTCTGACAATGGGACCTATCTGTATTGCTCCGGAGCTTAAAAGACAAGGATATGGCAAAAAACTGCTGGACTATTCTATTGAGAGGGCGGCAGCAATGGGCTTTGGCGCAGTACTTTTTGAAGGTAATATTGAATTTTACGGCAAAAGTGGTTTTACTTATGCACGAAGTTTTGGGATAAGGTATCACGATATGCCAGAGGATTCGGATCAGTCTTTTTTCCTGTGCAGGGAACTTATCACGGACTATCTTCGTGATGTCACGGGTGTTTATCAGACTCCAAATGTATATTATGTAGATGATAAGAATGTTGAAGAGTTTGACAGGGATTTTCCACACAAGGAAAAATTAAAGCTTCCGGGACAATTATTCTAAAGTCTATGAAACGGCAGGTACATATGCTCATGTATCTGCCGTTGATATTTTACATAGAGGGCATAATGCACAAAACCAACAAATAAATTTAAGAAAATATGTAGAATAATTTAAAAAGGGTTGAAAAAAGAAATAAAATAAAGTATAATATTAATTATGTTATTGGTATTAATAATGAAATAAAAATATATTTCAAATAACGATCTGAATAATACCATAAATTTCTTTTCAAGGAGTGAATATACAAAATGAAACGTATAAAGAACATTGCGCTTGCCGGACACAACGGCTCAGGAAAAACTTCTCTCACAGAGGCTCTGCTTTTTAAAGCCGGAGCATCAGACAGACTCGGAAAGGTCATTGACGGAAACACTATCACCGATTTTGACCCGGAAGAAGTAAAGAGAAAAATATCTATAAACAGCGCTGTAGCATCATTTGACTATGAAAATAACAAAGTAAATCTTATAGATACCCCCGGCTTATTTGATTTCGCCGGAGAACTTGTACAGGGTATAAGTGCCGCTGATACCGTTATGATAACTGTTTCAGCTAAATCCGGTGTAAAAGTCGGAACTAAAAAGGCTTACCGTGAAGCCGAAAAACAAAAGAAAGCGAAAATGTTCGTCATCACTAAGATAGACGACGAGAATGCAAATTTCTATAACGTGCTTACAGATCTTAAAACACAGTTTGGTCCTACTGTTTGCCCTGTTGTAGTTCCTGTAATCGAA
>CADBQZ010000214.1 GCA_902796865.1 uncultured Ruminococcus sp.
AATATCTCCGAAAAGTTCATTGCATATAGGATCAAGCTTTACCTCTGTATATCGTGATGCTGCATATGCCATATCTCTCGAGTACTGCTTTCCGAAGTTTCCTTTTGAATCCACATAAGGATGAAGAAGTGTTTCATTTCCCCTTGCAAGACGCACCATAGTCTCATATATCGCAGCATCACCGTGAGGATTGAGCTTCATAGTCTCTCCTACTACATTCGCAGACTTAGTTCTCTTTCCTGTAAGAAGCCCCTGCTTGTACATCGTATATAAAAGCTTTCTGTGTGAAGGTTTGAAGCCATCTATCTCAGGAAGCGCTCTTGATACGATAACACTTATCGCATAGGGCATATAGTTTTTTATCAGTGTATCGGTTATCTTTTCATCTATAACAACACCTGCATTTTCAATGAAAGCATCAGGCGCAGCATTTAGCTTATTATCATTTTTATCTGATCTTTTTCTTGCCATTATTTGAACTCCTTTTATGATATATCTGCCATTTCAAGATAGTCGCTTCCGTATTCAGCTATATAATCCTTTCTCTCCTGCAAATTATCGCCCAGAAGCATATCAAATATCTGAGATGTACTTTCTATATCAGCAGGTGAAACTTTGATAAGTCTTCTCGTATCCGGATTCATAGTTGTAAGCGACATCATTTCGGGTTCATTCTCACCAAGACCTTTTGAGCGCTGGAGAGTAAATTTCTTATCCCCTATCATATTCATTATATCGGATTTTTCCTTTTCATTATATGCAAAATAGGTCTTATCCTTAGTCGTTATCTCGAAAAGCGGTGACTCTGCAATATAAACATATCCTTCTCTTATAAGAGTAGGTGTAAGCCTGTAGAGCATAGTCAAAACAAGCGTCCTTATCTGAAAACCGTCAACATCGGCATCGGTACAAATAACTATCTTGTTCCACTTCAAATTTTCTATATTGAATGTAGACAGATCTTTATTCGCTTTTGAACTTACTTCTACCCCGCATCCGAGTACTTTCATAAGATCGGTGATTATCTCGTTTTTGAATATCTTTACATAATCTGCTTTAAGGCAATTAAGTATCTTTCCTCTTATCGGTATGACTGCCTGAAACTCAGCATTTCTTGCAAGCTTAACAGAACCCAGAGCCGAATCACCCTCAACTATATAAAGCTCTCTCTGCGATACATCTTTTGTACGGCAGTCTACAAACTTCTTGACCATATTTGAAAGGTCAATAGTGCCAGCAAGTTTCTTTTTAAGATTAAGACGTGTCTTTTCAGCATTCTCACGGCTTCTTTTATTTACCATGACCTGTTCGGCTATCCTTAATGCTTCATCAGGATTTTCAATAAAATATACCTCTAAACTATGTTTTAAAAAGTCAGTCATAGCCTCATATATAAATTTATTGGTGATTGCCTTTTTCGTCTGGTTCTCATATGATGTCTGTGTTGAGAATGATGACGATACAAGTACTAAACAATCTTCTATATCAACAAAGGATATTTTTCCTTCATTTTTTAAATACTTATTATTACTTTTCAAGTATGAATCTATCTGTGAAACAAAAGCCTGTTTTACCGCACGTTCCGGTGAACCGCCGTGTTCAAGGAAGCTTGAATTGTGATAGTACTCTATCTGTTTTACCTTGTTTGAAAATGTAAGAGAAAAAGACATCTTCACCTTGTATTCCGGCTTATCTTCACGGTCACGTCCGACACGCTCAGTACTCCAGTTCTGTATAGTAGTAAGACTGTTATCTCCTACTATCTCTGTAACATAATCAGTAATACCATTTTCATAGAAAAACTCTGTTTCTTCAAAACTTCCGTCTTCTTTCTGAAAACGATACTCAAAAGTAAGATCAGGATTTACGACCGCCTGACGCTTTAATATATCACGAAAATACTCGTCCCTTACATTTATATCGGTAAATACATCAAGATCAGGCTTCCATTTTGTTTTAGTTCCTGTCTGCTTCTGATTGGTCTTTGTCTTTTTTAATCCTCCGACATTCTCACCTTTTTCAAAGTGAAGCTCATACTTATAACCGTCTCTTACTATCTCTACATCCATATATTCCGAAGCGAACTGTGTAGCACATAGTCCAAGACCATTAAGACCAAGAGAATATTCATACATATCAGAAGAATCATCGTATTTTCCGCCAGCATAAAGCTCACAGTATACAAGTTCCCAGTTATATCTTTCCTCTGTCTTGTTATAGTCTACCGGACAGCCTCTTCCGAAATCCTCTACTTCAATTACATTATTATTATATTTAGTTATGATTATTTTCTTTCCATATCCGGAACGAGCTTCATCTATCGAATTTGAGATGACCTCAAATACAGAATGTTCACAGCCGTCAAGACCATCCGAACCGAAAATAACTCCCGGACGCTTTCTTACTTTGTCAGGTCCTTTGAGCAGTGTAATGCTGTCGTTGCCGTATTTTTGCTGTTTTTTTGCCATAAGTTTCTCTCTCCGTTCCCTGTTAAAAGCAGCAGTATCTTAAACTGCTGTACACGAATTATAGCAAACGTCATTTTTATTTATCGTTTACAATAATCACTTATCAAACTATTTTATCATAACATAAACTGAATGATTTTGCAAGTCTTTTAAGGAAAAAATGAATAAAAGCGGTTTTAACAAACCTAAAGGAGCGCTTAAAGCGCTCCTTTATTCAATCTTTATCGGATTTTTCTTCTTCCTTGCCGGAGTCAATGTACATCAGAAAATCATTGATCTTCTTTTCGCTCCAGCCTGAAGCACGAAGTCCTTCAATAAGACGTGCTATTTCTGCAACTGCATTTTCTAATGTCATTGCTCTTCACCTCATTAATTCTTTATGCTGTGCATAGGTGCTGGTATTCTTCCGCCTCTGTTTATAAACTTAGCAGAAGACTTTTTATTTATCTCCATTACAGGACCGCTTCCGAGAAGTCCGCCAAATTCAAGAGTCTCTCCTACCTGTCTTCCTATAGCCGGTATAAGTCTTACCGCTGTAGTCTTATTATTGACCATACCGATAGCAGCTTCATCGGCTATAATTGCAGATATAGGTTCTGGTTCGATATCACCCGGTACTACTATCATATCAAGTCCTACCGAGCAGACCGCTGTCATAGCCTCAAGCTTTTCAAGATGAAGCGTACCATTGTTTACAGCATCTATCATTCCTGCATCTTCCGATACCGGTATAAACGCTCCTGAAAGTCCGCCGACATTAGACGATGCCATCACACCGCCTTTCTTAACAGCATCGTTCAGCAATGCAAGAGCAGCTGTCGTACCGTGAGTACCGCAGCATTCAAGTCCTATACCTTCAAGGATATGCGCCACACTGTCTCCTACTGCCGGAGTAGGTGCAAGCGAAAGATCAACTATACCAAAAGGCAC
>CADBQZ010000215.1 GCA_902796865.1 uncultured Ruminococcus sp.
AAAACCATACCGCATAGACTATAGTGCTGCAATAGCCTATAACAGTAGCTATCGCTGCCCCCTTTATCCCCATATGGAAAACATTCATAAAAAGGTAATCAAGACCACAGTTCAATACGCCGCCTATCATTATAACAACAGCGGCAACTACAGTTTTGCCCTCCCCTATTATAAGTATTCCCAGTTCAGACTGAAGAAGTATCGCAATAGAAAAAGAACACATTATCATATAGTATGGTCTAAGGTATTCGATATTTCCGTCAGTAGCACCGCAAAGTCTCATTATAGGATCAGCAAATATCAGACATATAAGGGTAAATACAGCACCTATTATGACCGTAAATGTCATAACACGGGAAAATGTCTGACCGGCTTCATGGTGTTTTCCTTCACCGACTTTTTTAACAATGACTGCATTGCCGCCAGTACCTATCATAACACCTACAGCTATAAAAAGACTGATGATCGGGAAATAGAGATTTATTGCGGAAATAGCCATTTCACCCACATACCGCTCGATAAACAGACCGTCTACCATTTGATAAATAGAGATGAAAACAAATGTAAAAATACTTGGAGCAACAAATTTAAAGAGAGAACCAAAAGTGAAATTTTGTCCGAGTTCTGCATCCTGTTCCATTCTTTACCACTCCTTATTTCTTCTTTGAGAATATTCCGTTTACTATCTGGAAAATAGATTTCTTATCCTTGATATTGCTCTTGATCTCACCGATAGTTATATCCTTTTTAGGATTATGAGATACTATTGCCTGTGAAAGCTTCACGAAAATATCCTTGAATTTATTGATACTCTCCTCTTCATATCGGCTTGCAGCAAAGTCTATCATAAGCTGAAGACCGTCTTCACCGTCAAGTATTTCCATATCGAGTATCGTCTGAGATGCAGCCTGATTCTGACGAACTTCAATAGGCTTTATGTCAAATCCATCGAGTCCGTTCATATCTCTTATATCCTGCTGATAAAGTAGGTATGCACATTCTCCTTGTGCGACCTGGTTATGAAGATCAACATAGGGATAGCAGCTATGCTCAATTCCCTTTTGTACCTGTTCATGAACATCTACAAATACGTTTCTTATGTTTATATCATCTTTAAAGCGTATACCGATCGGAAGATCACGGAAAATAAGTCCAACACTGTTCATCATTCTCATATCTTCACGTCCGTTGTATATCCATGACAGCTTTATATCGGAAGTATTATTATATACAGATATAGCAAGGGCTGCAACGGTAATAAAGAATTCGTTTCTGCTTATTTTATAATTGCGCTCCATCGCATTCATCTGCGGCTGTTCGATCTCAAGCGGAACTAAAAGCTCGCCCATTTCATTAGCTCTTGACTCATGATCTATCTTAGGATAGCTGGACCATTCTATATTATCATATGTTTCTTCAAAATACTTTTTGCTTTCCTCATAAAGCTCTGAATCAACAGCATCTTCACGATTTTTAAGCATAAGATAATAATAGTCTTTTTCTACAGGCATACCCATATACGCTTTGCCTATATCCGCTAAAAATACCTTAAGAGATGTACCGTCGAAGAGCGAATGATGAACGTCAAAGAATATATATCCTGCCCTTTCAGTTTCAAAAACTCTGAATCTGCAAAGCTTTCCGCCGATTATCTTGAAAGGATAAACAAGCGTATCCTTAACATACTTAAACTCAAATTCCGACAGCTTTTCAACATGAATATCCTGCATAAGCTCAGGTGAATACTTCTGCATAAGCTCAGAGTCTTCATTATAGAAAAATGTTGTAAGAAGTGCCGGATGCGCCTTTGCAGCGGTCTTGACAGCTTCAATAAGCTTTTCAAGATCAAACATCTCTTTATCAAGCTTCATGACCGAGAACAGATTATACATAGTGGAGTTAGGTGTATAAAGCTGATAATCTACCATGTAAAGCTGTTCTGCCGTAAGAGGATGCGCTGTCTGAAGCGCTGCATCATTCAGAGCATCAAAATCAATACCATCATCTTTTTCATGATGCTCTGTATAAAGCTCTGCTATCTTCTCCGGAGTTCTTCCACGGAAGATATCACCGGCATTAAGACCATTAAGCTCGTTTTCATCACATTCGGTGATAAGCTCAATTGATTTTAATGAATCGCCGCCCATTTCATAAAAGTCATCATGGATACCTACACGGCTAAGACCCAATACCTTTGCCATAGCTTTACAAATCTTTTCCTCAGTTTTATTTGAAGGAGCAACATAATCACTTGCAAAGTCTTTTACATCCGGGTCAGGGAGTGCTTTTCTGTCAAGCTTTCCTGTTGCCTTTAGAGGTATCTCGTCTATCTTTATATAATAAGCCGGTATCATATAATACGGCAGACGCTTCAAAAGCTCTGTACGAAGCATATCTGTATCAATTGTTATATCATCTGTATAATAAACGCAAAGACAGCTCTTGTCACCGTCCTCAATACCTTTAGCCGCAGCCCATTCAATATCAAGTACTTCTTTTACTGCTGCTTCGATCTCCGCAGGTTCGATACGGTTACCGTTTATTTTTATCATATCATTCGAGCGTCCAAGCAGTACAAGATTGCCGTTTTCGTCGATCTTTGCAAGGTCTCCTGTATGATATATACCATTTACAAATGCCTTTTCCGTTTCTTCAGGAAGATCGATATATCCTCTGACATATTCATTTTCAAAGCACAATTCACCCATTTCACCTTCGGCGGCTTCTCTTCCGTCCTCGGTTATGAGCGAGATCTTTACATCTATTCCAGGCTTTCCTATCGGACAGGTCTCATAAGCTTTGTCTATTTTGAATACACCAACGGCAAATCCCGATTCACTTTGAGCATATATATTGATAAGCTCAAGATTCTTATTGTAGAGATTATTCGCAGGCTCTGAACCTACAAACAGCATACGCAGGAATGGACCTGTCTTATTTCCAAGCATACGAACATATGAAGGTGTAAGGAATGTTATTGTGATACGCTTTGTCAAAAAGAACTTTGCCAATGCTGCCGGATTCTTGATAGTAGCATAAGATACTATATAATTCTTTCCCTTGAACTGATTGAGTGCGGCAAGTATAACTATAACTGTTGCAACAAAGTTCATTGGTGCAAGAGTAGCCACCTTATCCTTGGTGTTGAATGGTATCTCACCGTTCACTTTAATAGAATCAATTGCCTGATTCAGATTGCCGAATTCATGCAAAACGCCCTTTGGATTACCTGTGGTACCGGATGTATATATCGCATATGCGGCATCGTGAGGCTGTACCTCTTCAAATCCTTCTATAGGATCTGTACGCATTATTATATCCCAGTTATCTGATGAGATCTCAAATTTACATTTACAGTTTTCACGGATATATGATATACGTTCCGGAGCATAAGTATCCTCGACCAATGCCCATGCCGCACCTGCTTTCCATACACCAAGCATTGCGATAACAGGCAAAACGCCTCTCGGTAGATTTATAAGTACAAAA
>CADBQZ010000216.1 GCA_902796865.1 uncultured Ruminococcus sp.
AAGTACAACTATCACAGCCACAACAAGACCTATACCAAATCCGATACCGAGCGATATCAGTATCATCTTAGGCTTATATCCCGAAAGACTGCTTTCAACTTGTGAGAGAAATTCATTGAACGCTTCATTATATTTTCCGTTGTGAAGATATTCTGCAACATCGCTTCCTATCTCCTGACATTTCTCATCACCAAACACGTTTTTACCATAACCGGTACCCGATATTGCCCAGTCACGATCTTCCATGCTGACAAGCAGGATTATACCGTCATTTTTCTTTCCGGTACCGTATCCGCTCTTGTTGTAAAAAGCATCTGCAAAATCCTGTGCATTTTTTCCTTCTATCGAATATGTCGTGTATATAACTACATCAAAATCATACTTTTTGGTTATATCGCTTATTTTGCTTTCAAGCGACTCTATCTGTCCGTCGTCAAGAAGCATCTCTTTATCAACGACTCTTGGAAGATCAGAATTATTAAGCTCCGCAAAAACTGTCATCGAAAGAGGGAGCATCATCATAAGACAAGCAGCGAATGCCGCCAATATTTTTTTAGTTCTTATCATCACAATTCCCTCCTTAAAGCAGATTTATGAGCGCTGCTATACCGGAAGCTACCGCTCCGACACCTGCGAACACACCTAAAAAGTACTTCCAGAAAAGACCTTTATCCATCGGAAGATCGCCGACAAATTTGCCCGTCTGTCCATTCATTGCGAACATAAACTTCTGATCTTTCCATGTAGTATTGAGTATCCATACCGGCATAAGTGCATAATTGCAGCTATTATCGAAAAAGCTTACGTTTTTCATTTCCGAAGTTACGGTAGTATATCCAAGTACAGTTCTTCTGAAAGCATCTTCTGCGCTCTGAGTTATACGCTCATTTGCTCTTCCGACGCTCTGTTCCTTAGTAACATCATACTTATCAGCAAGATAACCTGAAAGATAGCCGGTATTGAAGTTCTTGAAATCATTATAGTCAAAAGGCTCTATCGACTCCATAAGGTCATCAGGCATCTTTTCAGAACCGTCAACAGGTATATTGCTGAACTTTATATTACCGTCACGATATACCTTGAAGTGTGATGTCTCGGTATATTCATATGAGCTGTCGCTCCAGTGCCTTACCTTTGTTGCATGGAAAATAAAGTGTGAATCGGTATTGCTCGAAAAAAGCCAGAAAGGAACATAAATGCCTTTTATTTCATCTATGTGGTTTTCCTGTTTGAACACCTTAGGAAGAAGTCTTTTTCCTTTAAGGTGGTTCATCATGCCCTCTTTAGCTGCCTTCTTGTCAAGTTTGAACGGTATTACCCAATCAGGACGCAGGTCGCCTTCAAAGCTTGATTTAAGCACAACAGGACTATCGCAATAAGGACAAGCTGTCGCACCTGTTACTTCCTCGGCGATTATCTCACCGCCGCATGACTTGCAGACATAAACGTTCATTCCGTTTAGTTCTTCGGTGCTCCACTGTGCTTCTGTTCCATCGTTCCATTCTCTTTGCTCCGGTTTGGCTGCATTGCCCTGAGCTTCCTCCTGAGACTGCTTTAAAGCCTCAACATCGAATTCAGCATCACAATACGGGCAGACCATTTTTTGTGTACCGCTGTCAAATTTGACCTCGCCTCCGCAGCATGGACATTTATATTCAAGTAAGGTAGACATATATCCTTCCTCCGTTTATTATGGTCTTGGGCTTCCGCATTCGATGCAGAACTTACCCTTGTTTTCAGTGCCGCATGAACACGTCCAACTGTCTGACTGCGGCTTTGGTTTTCCGCATTCGATACAGAATTTACCTGTATTCTGTGTTCCGCACGAGCACTGCCAGCTTCCCTGAGGCGCAGGCTTTGGCTTTCCGCATTCGATACAGAACTTACCTGTATTCTGTGCGCCGCATGAACACTGCCAGCCGTTTGCTGCCGGTGCAGCTGCCTGCTGCTGTGCAGCCTGCTGCTGCTGACCCATAGCAAAAAGATTCTGTGCATTCATTCCGCCTGCCTGTGCAGCCATATTCATTCCCATAAAGCCTGCCATAGCGCCAGCCGAATTGCCTGCGGCTGTTTTCATAGCCTCTGCCTGTGCGTTGACCATTGCAGCTCCTGCCATATTTCCGTTACGGAATACAGCAGTCTTCTGCATCTCCTTTATCATATCCTCGTCTTCCTTAGGTGCTGTTATCGAATTGATAGCGACCGATACGATAGAAAGACCTCTGAGTTCCTTCCACTTCTTTGTAAGAACTTCATTCATAGCATCAGCAAATTCCATTGTATGACCAGGAAGCGCACTGTATCTTACCCCCTGCTCTGAAAGCTTTGCGAATGCCGGCTGGAGCGCACTTAAAAATTCTGCCTTTAACTGCTTATCAATATCTTCTCTTGTGTACTCTCTTTCAACATTTCCGCAAACGTTTGTGTAGAAAAGCATAGGATCGCTTATCTTGTATGAGAACACGCCGTTACATCTTACTGATATATCTATATCAAGTCCGATATTGTTATCCACTACTCTGAAAGGAACAGGGTTCGGCGTACCAAACTTGTTGTCAACGAGTTCCTTTGTATTAAAGTAGTAAACTCTCTGGTCGTTTCCTGTGTCTCCGCCGTATGATATTCTCTTGCCGATAGTCTTGAAAGTCTCTTTTATGCTTGTTCCAAGACTTCCTGAAAATAGGCTCGGCTCTGTTGACATATCGTATGTATATTCTCCCGGCTCAGCACATATCTCGACGACCTTGCCCTTGTCAACGATTATCATACACTGTCCGTCTGCAACAACGATACCGCTTCCGTTAGTGATTATATTGTCGCTTCCCTTTGTGTTTGAAGAACGCTTGCCTACTCTTTTGTCTCCTTTTACTGCAAGAACATCTGCCGGCAATGATTCACAAACGAAAAAGTCCTTCCATGTATCCGCAAGTGTACCGCCTGCCGCTCCCAATACTGCTTTGATAAGTCCCATAAATAAACTCCCTTCGATATAAGATATTATTTTTAAGCAAACATTTTATAAATTCAGTGTTTGCTCTGATTTTATTTAAGTGCTTTTTTTACTCTGCTTACGATATTCTCTGCACAAAGACCATATTCTTTAAGAAGGTCTGTCGCAGGACCTGAATGACCGTATTCATCATTTACACCTATCCTTATTACAGGTACCGGATAGTTTTCAGTAACTACCTCCGCTACCGCTGAACCCAGTCCTCCTATGATGCTGTGTTCCTCAACAGTCATAAGTATGCCTGAATTTTCTGCTGCTGTTATGATAATGTCCTTGTCGATAGGCTTTATAGTATGTATATTTATTACCCCTGCATTTATTCCCTCTTTTTTGAGTTCATCTGATGCCTTTACAGCCTCATATACCATAAGTCCTGTAGCGATTATAGTTATATCGCTTCCCTCACGAAGAGTTACTCCCTTGCCAAGCTCGAATTCATAGCTTTCCCTGTCATTGAAAACAGGAGCCGCAAGCCTTCCAAACCTTAGATATACAGGGCCTTCCATTTCTGCGGCAGCTTTTACTGCTGCTCTTGCCTCAACATCATCAGCCGGATTTATTATAGTCATGCCCGGGATAGTTCTCATAAGAGCAATATCCTCGTTGCACTGATGTGTAGCACCGTCTTCACCGACAGAGATACCTGCATGAGTTGCTCCTATCTTGACATTAAGTCCTGGATAACCTATAGAGTTTCTTACAACTTCATATGCTCTTCCAGCCGCAAACATTGCAAAGCTGCTTGCAAAAGGTATTTTTCCGCAGGCTGCAAGTCCTGCCGCAACACCCATCATATCCGCCTCAGCTATGCCGCAGTCAAAAAATCTTTCGGGATATGCCTTTTTGAAAATTGCTGTTTTTGTAGCCGCTGCAAGATCAGCATCCAATACGATTATGTCTTCATTTTCTGCCGCAAGCTCTTTTAATGCGTTTCCGTAGCTTTCTCTTGTAGCGATCTTTTCCATATTATCAGACATTCCTATTACCCCTCCAGTTCCTTGAGCTGTGCATCAAGCTCATTCATAGCTTTGTTGTATTCTTCTTCGTTCGGCGCTTTTCCATGCCATGAAACATTATCTTCCATGAAAGAAACACCCTTGCCCTTGATACTTTTCTGTATTATAGCAACCGGTCTTCCATCGGTATTGTCCGCTTCGGCAAATGTTTTCTCAATAGAATCCATGTCATGTGCGTCCATAGTAAGCACCTTCCAGCCGAAAGCTTCAAACTTATCGGTTATAGGTTCAGGTGAGCATACTTCGGAAAGTCTTCCGTCTATCTGCAAACCATTGTAATCTACTATAGCAACAAGGTTGTCAAGCTTATAGTGACTTGCGAACATTGCTGCTTCCCAGACCTGACCCTCTTCAACTTCTCCGTCACCGAGTACTGTATATACTTTGTAAGTCTTTTTATCAAGCTTTCCTGCAAGCGCCATTCCGCAGGCAGCAGATATGCCCTGTCCTAAAGAACCGCTGGACATATCAACGCCCTTTATGCTGATACAAGGGTGTCCCTGGAGCATTGCGCCTATGTGACGAAGCTTTTTTAACTCACCTTCCGAAAAATATCCTTTCAGTGTAAGTGCCGCATAAAGTGCCGGTGCACAGTGTCCCTTTGAAAGAACGAATCTGTCTCTGTCAGGATCCTCTGCCTTCTGAGGATCAACATTCATTTTTTCAAAATAAAGATATGCTAAAAGATCGGCGATAGAAAGAGAACCGCCCGGGTGTCCGGATCTTGCATTGTATGTGCCCTCGATTATCCCTTTCCTGATGCGGCAGGCTGCTGCCTGCAAAGACCTTTTGCTTTTATCGTCCATATTATACCTCCTGATTTATTCCGATCACAGTTTTCCTGTGAATATTTTTTCTATCAATTCCGATACAGCGCCTTCATTGCTTGATCTTTCAAGCACTATGTCTGCTGCCTTTTTGACTTCCGGCTGTGCATTCATAGGTGCTGCGCCTATGTCCGCCGCTGAAAGCATCTCTATATCATTATTATAATCTCCTGCCGCTATCACCTTTTTGCTTTCAAGGTGCATAAGCTTTATGTATTCTTTAAGCGCCGTTCCCTTTGAGCTTCCTTTGGGAAGTATCTCAAAATAGCATCTGTCAGACCTCACAAAATCTACCGGAAGCTCCTTATCTTTTACAAAATCAGCGATCTCGGTTATTCTTTCGGGGCTGTCCGCAAAAAGGACTTTATGCCAGCCTATCTCTTCCATATCATTTATATCGACATAGGCAGGCTTTACCTGACAAAGTTCGACATGACGCCTCTCATATTCATTATTGCATACAACATAGATATTGTCAAGTCTTAAAACTTCACAGCCTGTATTTTCAAATTTGTTTAATATTGTTACAGCTATTTCCTTAGCGCCCTTTTCAAGTTCAAATGTATAAAGAGGCTTTTTTTCTTTTATATCATATATAAGAGAACCATTATACATAACAGCAGGAATATCTATCTCAAGCTGAGTTAAAAATCTCTCTGCCGCCTGAAGCGTTCTTCCTGTAGCTATAGTAAACTGTCCTCTGCATTCTCTGAAACGGTCTATCGCTTCCTTATCCTCTTTAAGAACTCTTTTGTCATCTGTAAGAAGCGTTCCGTCCAGATCTGTTATCAAAAAATATCCTGATAGATCCGGCATTTTATAATTACCTTTCTGTTATCTCTTTAGCTTTTCAAGTATATCACTGAAATACTCCGGAAGCTCGCTTTCAAATTCCATATACCTTCCTGTATCCGGATGTACAAAGCCTATTTTTCCGGCATGAAGACACTGTCCCTCAATGCCCTTATAAGCCTTTCCGTAGACATCATCACCTAAGACCGGATGTCCGATATATGAAAGATGCACCCTTATCTGGTGTGTTCTTCCTGTTTCAAGGACACATTTCACAAACGCATATTTTTCAAACTGTTCCAGTACTTCATAATGTGTCACTGCATTCTTTGAATTTTTCAAGGTAACACACATCTTTTTACGGTCTTTTACATCACGTCCGATAGGAGCATCTATCCTGCCTTTCGGTTCCTTGAACCTTCCCGAGGCTATACAGCGATATTCTCTTGTAAAACTGTGTTCCTTTATCTGCTCTGCAAGCTTTTTATGTGCATCGTCTGTCTTTGCGACCATAAGAAGTCCGCTCGTATTTTTATCTATCCTATGAACTATACCGGGACGTATAACACCGTTTATACCCGAAAGTTCACCTTTGCAGTGATACAAAAGAGCATTTACAAGCGTTCCGTCATAATTTCCGGGCGCAGGGTGTACGACCATTCCTTTAGGCTTATTCACAACTACAAGACTTTCGTCTTCATAGACTATATCAAGCGGTATATTTTCAGGCTTTGCTTCAAGTGATACCGGTTCGGGAATGATAAGAACGACCTTTTCGCCTGCCGAAAGCTTATGATTCTTTTTGGCGGTCTTTCCGTTGATACTTACCTGTCCGTCTGCTATAAGTGTCTGTATCATGCTCCGTGTAAGCGTATCCTCTTTTTCCGTGAGCCATTTGTCAAGTCTCTTTCCCGAATCTTCATCAATAGCTTCAAGCAGCCGCTGTTCACTCATTTTCTGCCACCTTGTCTTTTTTCATTATATCAAAAAAGATTATCTGTATTATAAGAAGTATGACGCCCGCAACTACACAGCAGTCTGCAAAATTAAATACAGCGAAATCCATAAACTGTACGTCAAAGTAATCCACGACTTTTCCGTCACGGAAGATACGGTCGATAATATTTCCTATACCGCCGCTCAATATAAGCGCCATAGAAACAAGCGTCAGTTTTTCGCTTTTATGCTTTATCATATAGTAAACGCAAAACGCCATTAGCAATGATGTAACAACTATCAATAGCCATCTCATACCGCTAAAGCTTCCGAATACTGCTCCGTCATTTTCAAGATAGGTAAGATCCAGTATCTTTGTATCTCCAAAGGAGATAAATTCCATAGACGGCTGTCCTTTAAGGTTATCCACCACCCATATCTTTATAAGCTGGTCTGCAAGAGTAAGCACTCCGGCAGAAGCAAATGCTATAATAAGTCCTATTATCTTAGCCACTCCTTTATCAAAAAATATGACCTGCCGCTTTATCCTGCGATACCGCATACCGTAAGAACCGATATGCGACCGGTATCGTCATAAGGCGACAGGTCAGATACAGTAAACGATTTTTAATGTTGACTATACATCTGATACGATCAATCTACTACCTTAGCGCATCTGTCGCAAAGAGTAGGATGCTTGCTGTTTTGTCCTACCGATTCAGAATAACACCAGCATCTCTCGCACTTTTCACCCGATGCCTTTACAGCTTCAAATGATGCTTCATTTCCGCCGTCAGGCTTCACTGATACGCCTGATACGATTAGTATTTCCGAAAGCTGCGGTGCAAGAGCTTCATATTTTGCCGCTGCCTCATTGCTGCAGTGTATGATTATGCTTGCTTCAAGCGATTTTCCTATAAGCTTTTCGGTACGCTTTTCCTCTAAAAGCTTATTTACGCTCTCTCTGATATTATAGATAAGCTCCCACTTGGAAACAAAATCATCTGAAAATTCTATACCGGACTTCTGCGGCATATCATTCAGGAAGATGCTTTCTGTGTTATCACCATTCTTGTGCGGCAGATAACCCCATATCTCCTCAGCAGTAAATGACATTATTGGTGCAATAAGTCTTGCAACGCCATTCAATATCCTGTACATTGCTGTCTGTGCTGCACGTCTTTCAGGTGAAGCCTCAGCTGTACAGTAAAGTCTGTCCTTTATTATATCAAGATAGAAGTTAGACATATCCGTAACACAGAAATTGTGTATGCTGTGGAATGCGATATGGAAATCAAACGCCTCATATCCTGCCTGTACCTTGTCGATAAGGCTGTCGAGACGCATGAGCGCCCATTTATCTATCTCCATAAGTTCATCATCTGAAACGCTGTCCTTATCTGGGTCGAATCCGTTTCCGTTTGAAAGGTTTCCGAGTATGAATCTTGCTGTATTTCTGATCTTTTTGTAGGAATCCGAAAGCTGTTTCAATATCTCCGGTGAAACTCTTATATCCGAATGATAATCAGATGAAGCCACCCAGAGTCTTAAAATGTCAGCTCCGTATTTATCAACTATCTCCGAAGGGTCTATGCCGTTGCCGAGCGACTTGTGCATAGTTTTGCCCTGTCCGTCAACTACCCAGCCGTGAGTGCAGACGTTTTTATAAGGAGATGTTCCTTTGTATACCACCGACGTAAGGAGCGACGACTGGAACCAACCTCTGTACTGATCCGCACCCTCAAGGTAGAGGTCTGCCGGCCAGCTAAGCTGGTCATATTCGTCCATAACAGCAGTATGTGAAACACCGCTGTCGAACCAAACGTCCATGATGTCATATTCTTTTGTAAATTCTTTGCAGCCGCATTCACATGATACGCTCTCAGGTATGAATTCCGACAGCTCCTTTGTCCACCATGCGTCTGAGCCTTCTTTTCTGAAAAGCTCAGATATTGCCTTTATCGTTTCATCATTCACGACAGGCTTGCCGCAGTCCTTACAGTATATTATCGGGATAGGTACGCCCCATGTTCTCTGTCTGGATATACACCAGTCACTTCTGTCACGGACCATTCCCTCTATTCTTCCTTCACCCCATTCAGGGATCCAGTTTACGCTCTTTATAGCCTTGACTGCTTCATCCTTGAATCCGTTTACCGAGCAGAACCACTGTTCTGTAGCACGGTAGATTATAGGGCTGTTGCATCTCCAGCAGTGCGGATACTGGTGGGTTATATCCTGACTTGCAAGCAGAGCGCCGTTTTCTTCAAGCTTCTTTGCGATAGCCTTATTTGCCTCATCAGTATCAAGACCTTCAAACTCGCCTGCTTCCTTCGTCTGTTTTCCCTTAGCATCAACGCATACTAAAATGCCTATATCATCATAATTCTTGCATACTTCAAAGTCCTCTACACCATATCCGGGAGCAGTGTGTACGCAGCCTGTACCGCTTTCGAGCGTTACATGATCGCCTACGATTATCGGCGATTCTCTGTCGTACAGAGGATGCTTTGTCTTCATGTGTTCAAGTTCTATACCATCGAACGAACCTTTTGTCTCATAATCCTCTATGCCGGCGTTCTTCATTGTTGTTTCAACAAGCTCTGCTGCCATTACATAGTATTCATCATTATGCTTTACAAGAGTATATTCGTACTCAGGACCTAAGCATACAGCAAGGTTTCCTGGTATAGTCCATGTTGTAGTTGTCCAGATAACAAAGAACACCTTTTTGAGATCGAGTCCCATTTTTGTGAACATTCCCTTGTCATCTGTAACATTGAACTTTACGTATATAGATCTGCACGGATCATTTGAATATTCTATCTCAGCTTCTGCAAGAGCAGTATTACAGTCAGGACACCAGTAAACAGGCTTCAGACCTTTATACATATAGCCTCTTTTTGCCATCTCGCCGAATACTTCGATCTGTCTTGCCTCATATTCCGGCTTCAATGTCAGATAAGGATCATCATAGTCGCCGATGCTTCCCAGTCTTTTAAACTGTTCCATCTGGCTCTTTACGTGTTTTAAAGCAAAATTCTTGCAGTGCTTTCTAAGCTCAACCGGAGATATAGCTCCGTTCTCAACACCGATATCCTTCATAGCTTTAAGCTCGATAGGAAGTCCATGAGTGTCCCAGCCGGGGACATACGGTGCTTTAAAGCCTGTCATATTCTTATGCTTTATTATAAAATCCTTCAGCACCTTGTTAAGTGCTGTACCAAGATGTATAGTACCGTTTGCATAAGGAGGACCGTCATGAAGTATATACGAAGGCTTATCCTTGTTCCTTTCTATCATCTTGTAATAAAGTCTTTCGTCCTCCCATTTTTTGAGAGTCTCTGGTTCTCTTTTAGGCAGATTTCCTCTCATAGGGAAATCGGTCTTCGGTAAATTCAATGTATTATTGTAATCCATTATTTAACTTCTTCCTTTTTTGCGGCAGGCTGCTGTTCTTCCTGACCGTTTTTCTGTCCGAACTGTAGATCGGTAAATCTTGATTCATATACTCCCTTTACTGTCCTTGCTGAAAAGCTTGATGTTGCAAAAGGATCGGGAGTTTCGGTTTCATCTGTAGCTGTGCTTTCCGCCGGAGAATAGCTTTTTACTTCTTCTTCCTCTTCATCATCATAATCGTATTCCGGCATTGATGAGATCATTTCAAGATGAGATTTGTACATATCGAAAAGTGTCTTCTTGAACTCTGAAACGTTCTTCTGCGCTTCTACAAGATGTTCCTTTTCCTTTGCAATAGCTGCTCTGTTTTTCTCCATTGCAGCCTCATGCTGTACTGTAGCTTCGTCTATAAGCTCTTTTGCTCTTGCTTCAGCCTTCTGTATAATAGCATCTGCCTTTTCATTAGCCTCTGCTATTACCTGATGTCCCTGCTTCTGAGCGCCTAAAAGAGCGTCCTTCAAAGCATCTTCATCCTGACGGTATTCTCTGACCTTGTCTGCAAGTATCTGTATCTTGCTGTGAAGGTCT
>CADBQZ010000217.1 GCA_902796865.1 uncultured Ruminococcus sp.
ATCTTCGGGATCACGTTTTAAGTATTCTTTATACCAATAGCAAGCAGAACTAGGATCTTTAGTCGTCCCAATACCATCGTCATAACAGATCCCTGCATTCAGAAGTCCTATTGTATTACCTGCTCTTGCTGCTATTAAAGCATATTGAAACGCCTTTGTCTCGTCAATTTCTGTGCCTTCACCATATAAATAACAATCCGACAGCATTCCACAGCAGTTTTCATTTCCGCCCTGTACACCTTTTTCAAACAGTATCACGGCTTTATATTTATCGACCGGCACACCCAAATCATTTTTGTAGTATACCATTCCTAATTCCCATGCTGCATCTGAACTTCCCATAGCAATAGCCTTATTTAATAGCTCTATTGCATACTCAGTATCTGCTGCAATTCCAATCCCATGAAGATAAAACTGTGCCATTATTGCCGTTGCGTCCCTATCTCCGTTAGCATCAAGTTGTTTTAATTCTTCAAACGCATCATCATACATATCGTTATTTATCATTTCAATTATCCTATCAGACATCTCCTGATAATTGGACACCACCATAGCACTATACCTCCGCTATTTTAGTTCTTTCATGAGAATAGAAATTCATATGATACAACATTAGATAACATATCTATCCAATGTTTTTATAAATCTCAGCTTTTTATTACCCCCGACATAAAGATGAAGCAATTAGCTTCATCTTTTGTCGACAGTATTCCCTCGGATGATTAAACTCATCCACAATGGGTTTCATTAGCCATAAGCGTGAATACAGCGTACGCAATGACCGCCATGGCATTCACCCTGATCATCTGCCATGTTGCGAACGGATACATCCGCTTCAACTTTCTTGACTTGAGGTTTCTCGTACTTCATAACAAATCCTCCTTTCCATAGATATATATAAGAGAGTTTTTTATTCTCTCCTATCTACTTTTTTACAATGCTGATAAAACATCTTTTGCCGGCAATTTTTTGATATAATGATCATATCTTGCTCTTGCGGTTTTACAAAAATGATTATCAACATACTCCATATCTCCATAAACGAATTGCATCATTGCCGGACATATATCACAAAAATCATAAGCTTTACATCTTAGGCATTTATAATCTTTTGATGCCTTCATCTTTGGATATTCTTGAAAGCTGCCCCAGATTCGATCAAAATCATTTCTGGTAAGTTTTTCTCCGGCATGACGAAAAGACATACAAGGGCACATTCTACCCTCGTAGTCTATTACACAGCTAGCTCTGCCAAGCTTGCATCTAAAGAGCGGTCTTTCTTTCATTAAATCAACAAATTCTGAATCATAATTCTCCCCAAATGTCCTTGGCTTTTTTTCAAACTCTTTAAATTCGTATGCAAGTGCTTGCTGTGGTGAAACCCCATATTGCTTAACACTATCATCATTATCAATTGAAGTAAATATCTCAAATCCGGTTCTAAATGGTATACCAAACTTCTCAGCTATAGCCTTGATTTGAGGGAGCTCATCATAGTACAGATTCAATACTGGTGCTTTCATTGAAACACGAATCTTTGCATCAAGCAGCTTCTGTATATTGCGAATGACCTTCTCAAACGCGCCTTTCACTCCTGTAACCTTATAAAAAGTCTCTTCACGGGAACCATAAAGAGAGATATCAACCAAAAGCGGTGGATATTCCTTGAACACGTCAATTACTCTGTCTGAAATCAAAACACCATTTGTATATATTTCTACGATAAATCCTTTTTTCTTAGCATATAAATAAATATCCAGAAAGTCTTTTCTAGTAAATACATCTCCTCCGGTAAATGTAAGAAACAACACCTCTTTATCATATAGAATATCTATTATCTCAATAATTTCATCATAAGACAATTCTTTTGACTCATGATGTGCATTTAGATAACAATGAACACAGTTCAAATTACACCGAGGAGTTAATTCAAAAACGACGGAATATAGTTTGTGCTGCTTTTCCCATTCATTTCTTTTATTTGTCGCAAAATCAAGAACCTGTGTCTGAACATTTTCCAAGAATATATCATCCATTTTCAACAACCTCCAGTACAAATCGCTTGTTTTTTAGATCAGTAATATACTCTGAAACATCATCATATAGCGACTCATAAGGTACTTCATCAACAATAGCATTTTGCAAAGCTATAACAAGAGAGCTAATACTATTATTTTCATCAAGGCTGTTCCATATAAACTTACCAGTTTCATTTATCTCATATAAAGCACATTTGTCACCAGCATAATTATCCGAAATATCTATTAGGAACACAGAGCCATGTATTGTTCGTAAAACTATTTTATCATTTTTAGATAGCATCCACCTCATAACCTTTCTTTTCATTTATATTCTTCATATATACTTGATAAACTGATATATCAGAAAATTCACATTTTTCTCTTATATTATATCA
>CADBQZ010000218.1 GCA_902796865.1 uncultured Ruminococcus sp.
CAAATCTCTTGAATTCAGATGCGATACCATTCTTTCCGGCATCTTTGAGCTTAGTTGTCAATTCACCGTTTACCAATTCATTGACAGAATCCAGTTCAGCCATTTCATCTAAACTAAATCCATTGCCATTTTTTATCCTGTCTTTCCACTCCTGTAGTGTCATAAAAAATACTCCTTTATATTTTTTGGCGGTTTATTTGCCTTTCTGTAAGTAATACCCCTTTTTTTACAATTTGGGTGCAAAAAATAAGAATAAATTTAAATTACATATCACAGCAAAAGCGACCAAGAATACTCTCAGCCGCTTTAGATCCATATTATCTTTCCATGAGCCATACTTCTGCCGAATAAGGCTTTAATTCACTGCCGCCGCCGAAGTCATGAACTGTACCTGTGAGAAGCTCATCTGCTCTTCCACATCTTGCATCAAAATGTGCAGTGTAAGGATTCTCATCTGCATTTATAGCGACAAGTATCCTTTCGCCTTCAAATTCTCTTTCTATGATACACTGCTTATTTGTAAGTACAGGTATATTTATACCGCCGTATGATAAACACTTGTGTTCGCTTCTTATCTTTCCAAGTTTTGCGATAAGGTCGGTAAGTTCATTCCATTCAGGCTTTTCAAAGCTTACTCTGAGAGCCGGGTCACCTTCGCTCTTATTAGCCTTTGTCCCCCACTCAGAACCATAATAAATGCAAGGCATTCCGGGCATTGCAAACAAAAGCGCATAAATAAGCGGCAGATGACGCTCGTTAGTGAGCTGGCTTGCTATTCTGGATACATCATGATTGTCAACAAAGCTTAAAAGATGCTTGCCTCTGTATCTGCACCATCCCTCATTGCCAAACTGGTTTTTAAGAGAATGACATATCTCAAACATATTCATGCTGTTAAAGCTTGAATACAGACCCTTATAACATTCATAGTTTGTGCATGAATGAAGCATCTCATCATTTACCCAACGTGCATAGTCGCCGTGAAGAAGTTCACCTATAAGCACAAAGTCTTCTTTGACCCAGTTTGCGTGCTGACGAAGGCGCTTTAAGAAATCAAAGTCAAGACAATACGCTACGTCAAGTCTTAATCCGTCAATGTCAAATTCTTTTACCCACTGTGTAACAGCAGAAAGAATGTGATCGACAACCGCAGGATTTCTAAGATTTAATTTTACAAGGTCAAAATTGCCTTCCCAGCCTTCATACCAAAGACCGTCATTATAATTGCTGTTTCCACCGAAATTAATATGGAACCAGTCCTTATATTCCGAGCCTTCACGCTTTTCAAGAACATCTTTGAAAGCCCAGAAGCCTCTTCCGACATGATTGAATACACCGTCAAGCACTACCTTTATATCACGGCTGTGAAGTTCCTCAACGACCTTTGCAAAATCCTCATTTGTTCCGAGACGGGTATCTATTTTAAAGTAATCTCTTGTATTATATCCATGAGTATCACTTTCAAATACCGGTGAAAAATATACCGCATTTACACCCAGTTTTTTCATATGATCCGCCCAGTCGATAACTTTAAGTATCCTGTGTTCCGGAACGCCGTCATTTTCAAATGGTGCTCCGCAAAAACCGAGAGGATAGATCTGATAAAATACACTTTCATATGCCCACATAATAAAAATCTCCTATATAAATAATCTATTTGCAATTTCAGCTTCTTTATTATAACATTTTTTTAGAGTTTTGTAAATATAAAAAATAGAAAATATTTAAATTTTGTTTTATATGCACAAAATCCCCGATAGATTTTCTATCGGGGATAATTTTAACCTGCCTGTTCAGCATTTTCTTCCTGCTGTGCAGGAACTTCCTCTGCTGGCTGATCTTCCTGCGGAACAGCTTCTGTTGCCTTGGTTTCAGTTTCAGCAGGTGCTTCAGCATAGTATATAGAAATGATATCATTCTTTATATCCACAGAACTTCCAGGATCCGGTGATACCTTTATGACATTTCCGGCTGTGACATCTGCATTCTGTTCACCTATAGTCTGATACTTTATGCCTCTTTCCTCACAAAGAGCTATATAGTCTTCAAGACGCCAGTTTTCATACTCAGGAACTGAAGCTTTGCTGCTTCCCTTGCTGACTTTGACGTTTATCGTTGACCCTTCAACTACCGTCTGACCGATCTCTACTTCCTGCCAGAAAATAACTCCTTCCGGATAATCTTCATTTTCAGCCGTTGTAGATTCAAGCGTAACATTGTACTTCTTTTCAAAGTTTTCCTTGATATCGTCAAGCTTCTTTCCGATAAGGCTTGGCATCTTGTTGATCGGTTCTGTTTCCTTTGGTGCTTCTGTTGTTTCTTCTGTTTCTTCTGTCTTAGAACTTTCGCTCTTGCTGCTTGAAATACTTACATTATCGCGAATATTTGAATTGTTTCCGCCGTCTGAGAAAAGCTTGATAAGGATAACACCTATAACAATAACTATCGCTGCAACAAGTGTACCTATTATAAGCGGAACTTTGATCTTGTCAAACGACGATGTTTTAGCACCGCTGACTTCAATATCTCCGGAATCATCATAATCATCATAACCGTCATATCCGTTATTATAATTATTATTGTAATATCCGTCATCAGGATACATATTATCCATATATGCCTGATTTGTTTCCATTATCCCTTCACGAGAGATCTGGAGAGTCTGTGTTTTGCTAAGCCCGATATTCGGCTGATCAAAAAGTCTTGTAACTAGCTCAGTGATAGTCTGCATTCTTTCATTGCCTGAAAGTGCCATACCATTCATTATAACATCAGATACATGACGAGGAATATTAGGATTAAGTTCCTGCGGAGTATAAAGATTATCATTCTCTACTCTTATATTAGCAGCATCAGGCTTTGAACCGGTAAGTATCCTGTAAAGTACCGA
>CADBQZ010000219.1 GCA_902796865.1 uncultured Ruminococcus sp.
AACATCATAGGATCGTCAAACTTGTCAGAAAAATACTGTACAGCCTTTTTACCGCCTAATGTCTTATTCGCCAGCAGATAGGACAGCATTTTAAGAAAGTGAGATTTACCGCTTCCGAAAAAGCCGGAGATCCACACACCTATCTTGTCGGTTGGCTGTTCCAGCGAACGCTCATAATTATTAAGAAACGTATTGAAATGACGACGCAGTTCTTTTGTGATGATATATTCTGAAAGTTCCTGCACGATTGACTGTTCATCGTCCTGTGCGACCTTGATAACACCGTTTATATTACGGTTGATGTCCGATTTATAAATATCCTGTAAACGCATAAATAAACTCCTTTATATAATATTGAATGCACGATAGTAATTGCCGTCATCATACTCGGAAAAAAGAGAAAGCTCCTGTCCGTTGTAAAAACCGGGATAAAGCATCACCACTGGAATATCCGAAAATATATGCTGTATATTATCAAGGATATTGTGAGAACGCATGAATGGATAAACCTTTCCAACTCCCGTTATCAGCAAAATATCACCATATTTATGAGAATCATATTTCATTTTTTTCACAAAGTCTTCGGGTAAAATTGCCATTTGAAGCTGCTTCAGCAGTACTTCCGGACCTTTTTTCTTTTCCATGTTGTAAATGCCCTTCAGTATTCTTTTTTCTTCGCATATCTTCAGAAATATTTTATAAAGATCACATTCTATAATGCGAAAACGCTGACCTTTTTTATTTATAAAGTCAGCGAAATAACTGCGTACAAGCATTTCGTCTTTCGGTCCATAGCAGAAAACGTGTATGCCGGCTTCGTTTGATAATCCCCTATTGCTAAGAAACACCTCGTCCGAAAATCTTTTTTCGATCTCGTTAAGCTATTCTTTTATATCATTCATGATATTCACCTCAATTAAAAGCTAGTCGATTTTTGGCATTTTTTACAAGTATAATCTATGAGATTTGTAAAATTTTAGCCCTTAAAAATTTATTGACCGTCATATTGCCCGTCATGTATTTATTCTAAATGATGTAACTGCGTTGGTTATAGGGAAAATATCACAAATGGATATACTTTGTGAAAAATTTCTCCCATGCAGCAAGGCATGGGAGTTGTTTTTTACATTTTTCTGACTCATACTATACTTTGATCATTATAGCACATTTTTTAAGAAATTATAATTATCTTGCCAGTGTTTTATTTGTAACCCAAATAAGGCAGTAATGCAAAAACAGGCAGATACTTCAATAATTCAATAACGAAGTATCTGCCTGTTACTATATAATATTTATGTTTTATAGGTCTTTGAAAAGCCTACTAATAAACACCTGTATTCAGATTTTTTTGTCAGTTTTAATCCAACTGCCTGCTGATATATCATCAGACACCCTCTGTGGAGAATGGTAAGGACTCTGTAACCTGACCAAAACTTTTAAATTTGAAATTCTTAATTTTTTCTTCAAGCTTAAAGCTTTGGTTTTTCTAGATTATCATAGTCAAAATAATATTTCATCGCAAGATCGTTATTACCTATCATCTGAAGCATTCCACCTGTTTCCCAGCGAAGTATCTCGCTCCATTTATATATGTCGTTCTCTATCTTGCAGGAACAGTTTGAAATAACATGTATCTCCGGAGTATGCCTTTCTGCTGCCGATCTCATAAATGCAGCTTCAAACAAGAGTGAGCCCCATGCAATATGATAACTGCTGCTTATAAGCACGACCGAATCCACCTGCGGATATTTTTTAAGAAGTATATCATAAGAATTACTTGCATTTTCAGCTGTAGTATGTGACTTGTCTTCTATTATAAGTCTGTTTTTATCCAGCCCATGTTCAAGCATCCATTCACCCATAAGTCCGCCTTCTGTAACGTCCGGATTATTCTTTGCCGTTCCGCCGCCTGTGCATACTACATACGCATTCGGATATTGCTCGGCACAGGCTAACGCTGTTTTCAAACGTCCTATAAGTTCATCCTGCATAGTTCCATCGTCATTAAGCTCGAATCCCAGAACAGCAAGACACATAGTATCATCTTTAGGAAGATCATCAGGAAGTCTGTCAACATTGACCGTTAATTCATTATTTGCATAATCCCAATAATCCATTATATCCTTCCAAAGTTTCCCCTTTTCGCTGTTTCTTTCACTTAGTTCAGAAAGCAAAGAATCGACCTTACTATCCGCCTCATCTCCGTAACAACCGTGGTATGTTATTATTTCTTCAATTATCGCATCATCACTT
>CADBQZ010000220.1 GCA_902796865.1 uncultured Ruminococcus sp.
AGAAAAATACAAAACTGAGATATGATGGGAAAAAGTATGGCGGAGCATTAAGTGCTCCGCCGTTTTGTTTACGTTTTGTTTAATAGTCGTCATCATGGCAATTTAGACTGCATCACTTATGACAAATTATTTTGCTTAACATTCAACATTAGCATCGTTATTATTACACTCAGTATCAATCACCTTTTTCCCCTCAATTGCAGTATCAACATCTTTTCTTTCCATTCCCCATGATACGCATTGGTTTTGAATTGATTCAATAATCATATCATTTTCAGAGAACTGCGCAAGTGCCGTTGAAACACTACATTTTATGAGCGCCGGATTCTGGGTATATACCGCCGCCAGTATGCCACTAATAGTTTTGGAGCCATTTATGACCGATTTTTTAACTTTCATTCTACGTATAGCATATGGATCATATTGCGCAGCAATCTTATTTCGTTTCATTACTTCATCTAAGTCTATACTTGGAGCAGATATGGCAGTCTGTTTCACAATACCTCTTGATATCTCCAGATATGCCAACTGACTGCTCGAAATAACATCATAGTTTTCTGTGTTCTCAGCTATAATATTTTTAGCGTTAACCCCGTTTATATCTATCAAACTATAGTATTCAGGCAATAGTGAATGTGCTGGTATTTTATCCTGATACAACTGTCTCTGAAGAACTGTTAGAAAATAAGCTAATGCGTTTCTTAGTTCAGTATTATCCTTATCAAGTATAGCTGATACATTTATTGAATTAATATCATCATTTATATTTATACTGTCTTTAATTTTCTTTTTTTCAGAAGCAGACAAAGGAAATGAGTTCCTTATTTTATTAAGTTCTGCCAATCCTCTATTCACATCAGCACCACTTTCTGCCTCTTTAATAAATAAAGCAAGAATGGAATATAGCTGTTGAAACACTTTGAACTTTTCATTTTTCTGCTTAAATGATAATATACCTCTGGCCGTATATTTTAAAACTGCACTAACTCCAACTTCGGCTGCATTTCCTAAGACTTCACCTCTTTTCTGCATTATTCGGCGTTCATTTTCATTCGTATATACATTCCGTTTTAAAAAACTTTTTACTTTATGTTCGGAATCATGATAATATGAATCTTGAACTTTATTTATTACTTCGCTCCCCACCCAATTTGCAAGATAATCAGACACCTTATCAATATCATTGAGTGTTATCCCCAAAAAACCTGTCAGGTTTGCATAGGAAGGGTCGCCCTGCTCAGCAAAGCATGATTCCTGCATAATTCGTGACGAATCTGCTACTATTTCTGGTTTTACAACAGTAAGCATATTTTCCATTATATTGTACTCCTTTATGTTTATTGTTTATTATTATAACAATCCATTATATTATTATTTAAATCATTAATTTCATTTCTGTGACGAATTTTTCCAAAAGGTTCATCCACAAGAGCATCTTTTTGGGCTTTCATTTTTTCAACATCTATATCTGTATTTAGTGAATTTTTTTTGCGTGTTTTTAGACTGCCTAATACAATGGCACCCAAAATGGCACCAGCTACTCCTATTATATAATTAACTGCTTTCTTTTCTTTTCTAAGTTCATCTATATTCCTGTTTGCCATAAAAGTTAGTACCTCCTGTAAATTTAAAATAAGTCTTCAAAATCTACTTCTGTCTCTTTTGAATCATCAATAAATGATTTCAGATCCATATGATTATTCGTGATATTTTCAAGTTGCTTTTTTATTTTATCAATATCCCAATACTGATTTTCTCCTTTTTCCTCATAGGCAGCTATCAGAGATATTTTTGATTCTCTCTCAAGTTGTTTTATAAAACTTTCTGCACCAGAAAAATAATTAAACACATTTGATGATTCATTAACTGAAATCACCGATAATAAATTGAGAGCCTCAAAATACAATTTCATTGATCCGGTAGCCCAAATAACATTATTGACAGCATTCTTATTGTCCGACTTTGAATATAACAATTTAACGAAAAGATTTTTTCTATCATCAATTTTCTTAAGCTTTTCCGTATAACTGTCAGTTATAAGTTTTCTTAATTCGGCAAGACAATCACTAAGTTGATAGCGAGCCTCCTTTAAAGAATCGGCTTTTAGATTCGGATTATTATTGGCAAACTCAATCTTATTCTTTGCCGACTCCACTTTAGATGCTACTTTTATATACAAATCCTTACGAATATCATTTATACCATCATAAATGGAATCAAAACTCGCAAAATGAAGTTCCAGCAGAAACTTTATCATATTTTCTGGTTTATCCAAACCTGCTTCGATTATGATATTCTTAACGTCATCAGAAATTTGATTTTTTTCAAGATAATTATATATTAGATTATTCGACGAGCCCTTATTTCTGTTAAAAACATTAACACTGTCATAATTCTCTTTGATAATCGTCCATGCTCGATGAGCATTTTTTATATCTATCATTAAAAATCCCTCCGAACTATTTAATAAATAGCAATTCTTAAATCACACAAATAATTGTAATTATGCAATAACAATAAGTTTTTATTTAGTATCAAAACTTTACGGTCGGCAGATGCTCCGGCATCGAGCCAATTATTATCTTTTTAAGTTTATCGTCCCATGTGAAGTACACACGGATAAGATTCTGAGATTTTACTCCATACTTTATATGCTGATCTAAGATATAAGTCTTGTCCTCGTATTTGGCAGAATACTCCGCCTTGTAAAGCTTTACAGCTTCTGTTCCCGAGAAACAAGCTTCCCAGCCTCCGTCGGCGGCATACAGTTCAAGTTCCTTATCTGTTATTTCTCCCCTTCTGTAAAGGGAGTAACCATGAAGGTATATGATGCCGTCACAGAAAAGGGCTGTATCCATCGCTCCCGAATACTTTTTCATCTCGTTCTTGGCTCTCGGAGTCAACAACAGCGTATCAGCAAAGCTGTTTTCTATCCAGCCGCATACCTTGTCCTTTTCAGTAGGAGCATAGGCTGCAAGCTTGACCTTATTCTTATAAAAAGAGATTATGCCGTTGACATTACTGTAAGCATCGCTCTTTTTGTCATATTCAGCCTGAAGCTCATTCTTTTCTTTTGTCAGGCGTTCATTTTCCTGTTCCGCCCTTTCAAGCTTCTTATAAACTGCTCGCATATCTTCATAGGTACGCTTTTCATCTGCTTCACGTTGTCTGTACTCACGGAGCAATTCATTTAACTGCTTGTTCTCATTCTGTAACAGCTCTGACTTTTCTTCAAGGGTAATATTCTCGTTCTTACTGCTGTTTATCTCAATAAGCCTTGCTTCCGAACAGAACCGAACATTGCCGTAGGAAATATTTCGTCTTTTCGGAAATGCTTTCATATGAAGAATAAAGCTGTCTTCAAATGCTTTGGTATTTTCGCAGTAGTCTTTATAGGTATACTTTTCGACTATACCGCCCTTCCACACAACAAGAATATCGCCGCTATCAATATCAATACCTGTTTTATTTTTAAGCACCGCAAACTGCTTTTCTGCGATATTCACCGTAAATGCCAGTGTTATAAGCTTGGCAGCTATCCTGTCGCTATCAACGCTAGTCATTTTTACAGGTTCTATTATTGCTTTGGTTTCAGCATGAGTCTCTCCCGTCTTGACAATCTTTGACTTTTCATTTTCTTTCTTCTTTTTAAGCATCTTACCAGGCGGTTTTAGCTCAGAGTACATTTTAGAAAAGTCTATCTTGATATTATCGGTATAGTTTTCCTTATCAAATACAAGAGACTTGTAATCTATTCTCGAAGATAGTATCTCATCTATCGTAGGAATAGTGCTTCTCCCCATACCGTTAATCTCATGTGCTTCCTCAATCCCATATCCTGCCTCGGCTATA
>CADBQZ010000221.1 GCA_902796865.1 uncultured Ruminococcus sp.
CAAGCTGATAGCCGAATGCTTTAAGTTCACGGTGATAGTTTTCATCGTCTGATATATTGCCTGCTATGGACGACATTATTTTCGCAGTAGGCTCACAGGCGCTGTCTATTGATCTGCATTTTTCCCGTTCCAGTTCAAACTGCATCTTCATGTATTTTTCAGTGTCCTGTGCTGTTTCCGGAAGTCTTGCTGATGCTTTTCTGAAGCCTTTCTTCATTATACGTCTCAAAAGCCTGAATGGGAGCGACTTTAAAAAGCCGTTGTCTTCGATCTCATCGCAGATCTTATAGTATACTGAGATGACCGCTGCCGCTGCTGTATAGTCAAGATCACTTCCGCAGCATAGGCAATTACGCTTTTTGAAAGGATGTATCACACATCTCTGGCGTTTTATACAGCATTTTTTTTCATGAAACGAATTATAGAGTATGCCCAGAAAGGCAAAGTCGTAGCTTAATGTCATTCTGAATATTTGCCCATAGTTTCTGCCGAGAGTTTTACACAGTCCGCAGTAAAAGCTTTGATATATTTCATATTCATACATCTGCATTCTGGGTTTATAAGGGCGAATATATCCGAACATATTACTTCTCCGTGTTGTTATATCTGCAAAATTCGCTGCATGGGCATTCAGCACAGCGAGGATTTCGTGCACTGCATATATCTCTTCCAAACTGAACTATCCTATGACAGAAGTCCGATGACCGTTCGGGAGGTATAAGTTTCAAGAGATCTTCTTCGACTTTTTTAGGCTGTTTATTATTAGTAAGTCCCAGCCTGTTTGTTATCCTTATAAAATGAGTATCCGTTACTATGGCAGGTTTTCCATAAAGGTCACCCAGCATAAGATTGGCAGTTTTTCTTCCTATCCCTGATATAGATAAAAGTTTCTCCATGGTATCAGGTATGCGGCTTTCATGCTCATTTATAAGCTGATTTGCCATTTCTTTAATACTTTTGGCTTTCATGCGGTAGAATCCACATGGTTTAACGTCCTGTTCCAGCTCGGTTATATCAGCATTTGCAAAGGATTCCAGATCGGGGTATTTCTTAAAAAGCTCTTTTGTGACAATATTCACTCTTGCATCGGTGCATTGTGCAGAAAGTCTTGCAGCTATCATAAGCTCATAAGGCTTACTGTATTCAAGCGAACATTTTGCATCCGGATAAAGCTTTTCAAGAGTATCACAGGCAAGCACTGCCAGTTGTTTATCAGTCATGTACCTTAGCCGCCTTTTTGAACAGCTCTATATCCTGCGGATAATTAAGAAGGTCTATAGCTGTTTCATAAGGAACCATCCAACAGCGAAGTATCTCACCTTGCTGCAGGAAAATCTCGTCTTCTTCAAATTTTGAATAAAAATAAATACAGGTCTTATCTATGCCGGAAGCATTTTTGTAGGAATATGAGCGTCGTGTTTTGCTGTCGATCTCTATATTCACACCTGTTTCTTCATAAACTTCTCTTACAGCAGTTTCTTCTTCAGATTCGCCGTATTCCATATGACCTTTAGGGAAACCTATATGACCGCTTTTGTTTTCAACGAGAAGATAAAACTTTTCATGATTTCTCATTTTATAAATGATACTGCCGCAGGTTTTTTCATAAAGACAGTAGAATTCAAGCTTGCTGTTATCTTCCGTCTTTTTTCTTATATATGGTTCTATCATATGCATTCCTTCGGGAGCAGCTACGTATTTGAAAGTATCAGTTCCGGGATCATAGATAACGGCTATTATGATAAGATCATTTGTTTGCTCCGAAAGAACATAGGTCTCAATGTTATCATTGATGCTTATTGCTTTGTAAGCGTTTCCGTTTGTATCCTTGTTGACATCTTTGACAGATATTCTTTTTCCAAGGACATTGCTGAATAAGTCTTTTTCCATATTACAACTCCTTACAGAACAGATCTTATTAAAAATGATCTGAATTACAGATTATTGATAGGTCTGATTTTTTAGACAATTTTTGCCTTACTATTATTATAACAAACAATCGAAGATTTTTCAAGCTTTTGAGAAAAATTACTAAAAATTTATTATTTTTGTTATATTGAGATAAAAAAGGGAAGCCGCATCGAAATACGGCTTCCGTAAAATAGATCATATTACATTAAAACTTTGTGACTTTACCTATAATAAATTCTATTATTAATAAGAGGTCAGGTGTGTCAACTTTTTCATCATGAGTAACATCAGCTGCTTTAAGCTGTTTAGCGTTGAGCGGATATGAGTTTTTATTTGAAATGTACTTTGAAAGTAATACTGCATCTCCTGTGCCGACAACGTTATCACCTGTAAGGTCACCGTATACTATGTCGTCAAGTGAACCTGTGTATTCTTCAGTACCGGAGCTTGGCTGCTGCTCAGTTGGTTTTTGTGTTGGCTGCTCTGTAGGCTGTTCAGTCGGATCTTCGATCGGATCATCTATTACGAGTGAACCTCCTGAAGATATCTGCGGAGCGTCTATCATTGTTATGCTTGTGATATTTGATGTGCCGGAGTAAATAGCAAATCCTATATGTGCAGGATCGCTGGAAGCAGACCATTTTGCTTTAAGTTCATCAACTGAATAGTAAGCAACACCGTCTTTAACTTCGTAAGGAGCAAGGTCTGTCCAGTTCTTCCATGAACTATCCATCATAGCTGCCTTTGGTGTTTCACCGGTAAATTTAACTGCAAGTTCTTTTCCGTTTGCCATTGACCAGCTGAAATCGAACTGTGCTGTGCAATTTCCGTCCTTTACAGAAGCATCAAGATTATATGTGCTTCCTAACTGAGTACCTGAATTAATGTCTGAATGTGTGAATGTCGGCGCAATTGCATCAGA
>CADBQZ010000222.1 GCA_902796865.1 uncultured Ruminococcus sp.
TCAGTCTATGCTCGCACAGGCAAATACACAGCCTCAGAATGTACTTTCACTCTTACAGTAATTGTAATTCTTGTGAATTTTGTTTACAAATCGTTTTTAACATTTTTGAATGCCCGTCCCTTAAAAAGGGCGGGCTATTCTTTATGTTACCTGCTTTAAAAGGTAATATAAAGAATAGAAAAAATAAATATGATGTGGAGTAAGATAATGAAATCGAACATAAAAGTTAAAAAGCCGAATAAAAATAAAATTATTCTTTCAGTTGGAATGATAGTTAAAAATGAAGAAAAGCATCTTGACAACTGCTTATCTGCATTGAAAAAACTATTAGACCGTGTTCCGAGCGAACTTATAATCGTTGATACCGGTTCTACTGATAAAACTAAGGAGATAGCACTTAAATATACTGACAAGGTATATGATTTTGAGTGGATAAACGATTTTTCTGCTGCAAGAAACTATGGACTTGAAAAAGCGGTCGGTGAATGGTTCATGTCTATAGATGCAGATGAATATCTTGACGAAGACTGCGAGGAAATGGTGAAGTTTTTCACTATGCCGGAAGTAAATCAGAGATATAATTCTGCAAGTTTTGTTATTGTAAATTATGCAAGTATGGAAACAACAAAGAGTGTTGTAGATGAATTTTTAGCGCCACGTCTTGTAAGGTTAGGTGACGGTGTTTGTTTCCACGATAAGATACACGAATGGCTTCCGCAGCCGAATCCACATGGCATATTTTCTACAAAATTTCATCATTACGGCTATACATTTGAAGATCAGGAGGTCCTTGAAAGAAAGGGCGAGCGAAATGTAAAGCCTATAATGGAAGAGTATAAAAGAGACCCTAATAATTTACGTGTTTTAAGTCAGGTATGTGATGCGACTTGTTATAATAAGTTCTTCAAGACTTATGAAGAAAAGGAACGTTATTATTTAGAATATCTTGAAGAAGCAAGAAAGTTGATCCATGCGCCATATTCTTACGGAGCATTTGTGAAGAGTGCCAAATTCTATATAAATATGGATAAAAACAAGAAGGCTCTGAAAATTCTTGATGAAATTTTGAGTTATGACGAAGTGAAAAAATCTGTTGTTGTTGTTACGATTTATCATCTGCAAGCAATTGCATATATAAATCTTGATGACTATGAACACGCCTATGAATCGGTGAAGAATTATATCAAGTACTATAAAGACTATAAGGATATGAAGCTTGATATAGTTGAACTTAGATTTTGTACTTTATATGGTCTTACAGAATATGATTATGAAGAAAAGCACATGATCGCTGCGAGATGTGCAAACAATATCGGCAAGTATTCTGAGGCTTTGGAATATCTCGGCAAGGTAGATATTGAAGAAATGAAGTTTGCGCATCTTCGTCTTTATCTTAATATTCTTCGTGATCTTATAGAAAAGACCCGTGAATATAAACACGCTGCAATATGCTATAAGAAGATACAGGCACTGGAAGATGATGACAAGACCGGACTTATACTGTTTCTTATGGAGCAGTATTATATGGCGCATCCGCATGAACGCCTTGACTTTGCAAAGGAGTTAGTTAAAACAGGCGTTAAGGGTAAGTACATAGATCTAATGAAGTTTGTTTTGGATGATTTTGATGAAAAGGATATTTCAAAGCAGCTCCAGTCGTTTGTCGATTCTATTGAAAGATGGGAGGACGGCTATTCAGAAGCCCTTTATCTTGCTTTGAAGCATAATGTTGATATAAAAATTCCTATAGAACGTATGAACAGTAAACAGATGAGAGATAATCTTGAGCTTATTTCTCAGGCACATTCTGATTATACCGAGACTATCGTCAATTACTATAATGTTGATGATTATACCGACAGCATAAAGCGCCTATACTGGTTCGTGACTTCGTTTGAGCTTGGTGTTCCACGTTCTCATGTGCTCAAAAGGGAATCAAAAGAAATATTCTTTGATACATTTGTTTTATCTCTTTCGGATTACGTAATGAATGTATACAATCCCGAACTTCTTAATATGGAAGATTCTATAGTAATGCCGGAGCTTCACAGATTCGGATATTATATGACCCTTGCATTCACTGCATATGATGAAGGAAACGAGATCGTTTATATACGAATGCTTAAAGAGGCATTGAAAATATGTGAGTCTATGAAAAATGTAGTATCATATTATCTGAGTGAATTCGAGAAGACTTTGAAATGAAAAAAGAAGAACGAATACGATGGATAATAATATTCATATCAGCCTCCATTGCTCTTCTCGGAGCGTTTCTGATAATGACAAGAGGCAATCCGCTTGATGAGTATATTGGAGATGTTGTAGTTACTAACGGAAAACAGCGTATGGTAATTAATGGAGTAAAATACAGCTATAACGATGAGGACAGCAGTAAAAAATCTGATATATATGTGCCGATAGAAAAAGCTGAGGCTATTCCTGAACTTGATTATGATATGAATGATGAAAACTGTAATATATCGGTTTCCTACAGTGATGAGTATACCGGAGATATTATTTACACAGTTTATGATACTGATTTTTCTGAGATACTTGCCGACCAGAAAAACCTTACTATCCCGGCTGAATGCGGAAAAGAATATTATATTTCCGCTAAAGTCAACTGGGGAGATGAGGATAAAAACGTTACAGTTATGTACTATTTTAAGATAAATGTTTTGGAGAATCAAAACTGATCGAAGTGAAAACTAATAAAGGAGGGAAAACTCCCTCCTTTTTATTTTGAAAGGATATGCGATGTCTGAAATTATTGAAATAAACGACCTTTCCTTGCCGGAGCTTTTGCCGTATAGAACAACTGCGGAGATACAACTGCTCCATTTTTATGAGCCTGAGCCGGGGATATTCATTGCCGAAAGCCCTAAAGTGATACGCCGTGCGCTTGCGGCAGGATACGAGCCTATCTCGATGCTGCTTGAAAGGAAATACATAGAGGGACAGGCATCGGATATTATAAACGGGATAGGAGATATACCTATATATACTGCCGATTCAGAGGTGCTTACTTCGATAACAGGCTTCAAGCTTACTCAGGGTGCATTATGCGCCATGAGAAGAAAACCTATGCCGGATATAAGTGATATACTTAAAAACGCTTCCAGGATAGCGGTACTTGAAGATATAATGAATCAGACTAATATCGGAGCGATCTTCAGATCGGCGGCAGCATTAGGCATTGATGCTGTGCTTTTGACTAAAGCCTGCAGTGACCCGCTCTACCGCCGCTCGGTAAGAGTAAGCATGGGAACAGTATTTCAGATACCGTGGTGTTATCTTAAAGCTGATGATACTATTTCTGAGATAAAGGATATGGGATTTTCGGCTGCTGCAATGGCACTGAGAAACGATACTGTTTCTATAGATGATCCGAAGCTCATGAGTGAAAAAAAGCTTGCGATCATACTCGGGACAGAAGGCACAGGTCTTAAAGAAACTACTATAAATAATTGCGATCATACGATAAAGATACCTATGTCTCATGGCGTAGATTCGCTGAATGTTGCTGCTGCAAGCGCTGTTGCATTCTGGCAGCTCGGCAGACATAAATGATATCATTGTTTTAAAATAAAAAACGTTCCCCATTTTCGGGGAACGTTTAACTTTTCAGTGATATTCAGCGTTTATGATAGCTCCTGAAATCAAAGTGGATAAGTTCTGTAATGAAGCTCAACATTTCTGATGAAGACTGGATAAGCTCCATTATGGTTTCTGTATCAATGTCAAATGGAAGATCGGCAGGGTATCTTGTTTCAATATAATAGTGGTTTAAAAGTGTGCTTTTTTCAAGCCATTTCTCAAAGTGATAGTCTGTCTGTGAAGCTTGTTTACACAGCCATGTAAGGTTGTGACCGTCATAAAGATGATGTTTTTTAAATAACAGATAGCCTTTAAGGGCTTTTTCTATACACTGCTGGCAGTGGAAAGCTGCACTGTTATAGCATCTTTCATCACTAAGCAGAGTTTTTGCCGCAAGAAGATCTAAATTAGCATAGTAAAGCCAATCGAAGTATCTGCGGCTGTCGGTATCACGATAGCCCCTTCCCATATAATACTGTTCCTTTACTTATTATTTTGTTAGCGAAGGTGCCGTTATCATCTTTAAGACTGTCGAATTCACTTTGAGTATAAACTATAATATCATAAGGCAGTTCACAGTCGATGTCTATATATAGTTTTGCTATAAATTCGGAGGTGCTTTTGACTGTATCATCAACGATAAGACCAAGCTTAAAGCTTGTAAGCTCTCCTAAAGTATCGACTTTAACGCTTACGAGATAAATAGTTTCAATACTATCGCTGTAGCCTATGAGCTTTTCGGTCATAGCTTTGATATACTTGTTATCTTTCATGCGTTATCACTCCTTTAATTAAAAATGTAAGTGCCGTCCTCACATTCAAATACATAAATGGTGTGGTTTGTATTGGTATAGCTTTTGCCGTTCAGTTCACCGGTAACAGATAAAGAAGCATATTTTGCGTCTTTTACGCTGTCGGAGAACTTTTCTTTTTTATTATTTTCGCTGTATACATTGTCCATAAGTTCAGATATTTCATTTATCTTTGTATCTGATTTACTGTCACCTGCATCAATTACTTCTATATAGGTATATTTTAGCCCATCGCCTATAGACTGTGTATCGTCTTCATAAACAGCTTTTAAATAATCATCAAGCTTGGCGGTACCGTTTTTCTCTAAGTAATCAACATAATCGGTGTTCAGTGTTTTTTTGAAAAGCTCGACATCCTGAGTTTCCAAAGCATAAAAATAATCTGAAAGTGTTTTCATAGCATCGTCTGAAAAATATCTGCTGTCGAAGCATATCTTTATCTTTGAATCGCTTAGTTCACGAAGAGTAGAACCATATGGAAGGTCTTCCATTTCGACATTCTGCATTGAACTGCTGTCATCGTCACAGCCGGTAAATACTGCTGCTGTCATAATAAAACACATTAAAACACATAGTAATCTTTTCATAATAGCATTATCTCTTTTCATGATTTTTTTATGTTTCATAAGTATTATGAAACATTGTTTAGATATACCCTATATATAAGATAACACAAAAATCCTGAAATGTCAATCTGTTTTTTGGCTGATTTTTGCATCAAATATTATAGTCAAAATAAAAAATAATAATGAAAATCTTGCTTTTTTTCTGAAAAGGTCTTTTATTTTGTTTAAAAATAGATTATACTATAAATAAAGGGACTGTAAACAAAACAAGATAGTATACAGACCGTTTCTTTATAGGGAGGGCTGTAATCATGGCAGAAAACATACACAAGGGTCACAGAGAACGAACAAGAAAGAAATTTCTTGAATCAAGATTTATAGGATTTGCGGAACATGAAAAGCTTGAATTGCTTTTGTTTTATGCACGTCCTATGATAGATACGAATGGTATTGCACACAGACTTATAAACAAATTCGGAAGCATTGGTGAGGTATTTGATGCTTCTCCTGAACAGCTTATGGAAGTTGAAGGAGTAAATGAAGCTACAGCGGTGCTTATAAAGCTTGTGCCGGAGATGATAAAGGAATGTGCGCTTTCGAGGGGCGAGCGTGTTCCGATGCGGGATCACAAAGATGTTTGTGAATTTTTCAGGTATCAGTTTATAGGTTATAAAAACGAGATAGTAAAAGCGGCATTTATTGATGACAGATTAAGACTTGTCAGATGTGTAGATATAACCGAAGGCGGTCCTGATGCAGTAAATTTTGATGTAAGAAGTATCGTAGCAAAGTCATTGAAATATAACTGTACTAATGTTGTTTTGGCACATAATCATCCGAATGGTGATGCTATGCCTTCAGACGGAGATATTCGTGTTACAGTCGATATACATAATATGCTTAAAACTATGGGCATAAGGCTTCTTGATCATGTTGTGGTAGCAGGCGGCAACGCCGTATCACTGAAAGAGTCAGGAGCGTTTGCTATGCTGTAGTAAACTAATAGTCATGGAGATAATATGGAACAGAAAAAATTTGAGCTTGTGACTGAAATGAAGCCTTCAGGAGATCAGCCGCAGGCTATAGAAAAGCTTAGCGCCGGAATAAAAAAAGGCTATAAGGAACAAACACTTCTGGGAGTTACCGGCTCGGGAAAGACATTTACTATGGCAAATATCATTGCGAAAGTAAATAAGCCTACATTGGTGCTTGCACATAATAAGATATTGGCGGCACAGCTTTGTTCTGAATTCAAGGAGTTTTTTCCGAATAATGCAGTTGAATATTTTGTTTCCTATTATGATTATTATCAGCCGGAGGCATATATTCCGGGAACTGATACTTATATCGAAAAGGATTCTTCCATAAACGATGAGATAGATAAGATGAGACATTCGGCGACGGCTTCATTATCCGAAAGAAATGATGTAATAATCGTCTCTAGTGTTTCCTGCATATATTCTCTGGGAAGCCCGGAAGATTATCGTTCTATGATGGTATCTGTCCGTGAGGGAATGGAAATATCAAGAGATGAACTTATCGAAAAGCTTGTTAAGATACAGTACGAACGAAATGATATAAATTTTGTTAGAAACAAATTCAGAGTGAGAGGAGATGTCCTTGAGATATTTCCGGCATCTTCAAATGAAAAAGCTATCAGAGTTGAGTTTTTCGGTGATGAGATAGACAGGATAAGCGAGATAAATACCGTAACGGGAGAGATACTTTCGAGGCTTAAATATACAGCGATATTCCCTGCAAGCCATTATATCGTGAGCGGTGACAAGATGACCGATGCGATAAAGGAAATAGACCGTGAGCTTGCCGAGAGGATAGAGTATTTTCAGTCGCAGAATAAGCTTATCGAAGCACAGCGTATAGCACAGCGTACACATTATGATATGGAAATGCTTCAGGAAATAGGCTTTTGCAGCGGCATAGAAAACTATTCTAGGATACTTTCAGGAAGAGAACCCGGAAGCACTCCTATGACGCTTTTAGACCATTTCCCTAAGGATTTTCTGCTCATGATAGATGAAAGTCATGTCACTGTACCGCAGGTAGGCGGAATGTATGCAGGCGACAGAGCGAGAAAGACGACACTTATTGATTATGGATTCAGGCTTCCCAGCGCTTACGACAACAGACCTCTTAATTTTGATGAGTTTTACGACCATATAAATCAGGTCATATTTGTAAGTGCTACACCGGGAAAATTTGAACGTGAGAAGTCTGTGCAGACGGTCGAGCAGGTGATACGCCCTACAGGGCTTGTAGATCCTGAGATAATAGTAAAACCTGTTGAAGGACAGATAGGAGATCTTATATCAGAGATAAACAAGCGCACTGAAAAAGATGAGAGGGTGCTTGTTACAACGCTTACCAAGAAAATGGCGGAAGATCTTACAGGATTCCTGGACGATTCTGGTATAAAGGTAAGATATCTTCATCATGACATAGATACTATAGAACGTATGGAAATAATCAAAGATCTCCGTGAAGGAGAATTTGATGTGCTTGTCGGTATAAATCTTCTTCGTGAGGGACTTGATATACCCGAAGTATCACTTGTTGCGATACTTGATGCAGATAAAGAGGGCTTTCTGCGAAGTGAGACATCGCTTGTTCAGACGATAGGACGTGCTGCAAGAAATGCGGGCGGACAGGTCATAATGTATGCCGACAGTGTAACACCTTCTATGGAAAAGGCTATAGAAGAGACGGAGCGCCGCAGGAGTATACAAATGGCTTACAACAAGGAACACGGCATAACCCCTAAAACCATAAAGAAGGATATACGCAAGGTACTTGAAATAACCACAAAGGAAAATGTCGAGAAGAAGACAGCAAAACGTCTTTCAAAGGCAGAAAAGATCGAGCTTATCGCAAAGCTTAAAGCCGAAATGAAAGAGGCGGCAAAGCTGCTTGAATTTGAACACGCAGCATATTTAAGAGATAAGATAAAGGAATTAGAAGGAAATAAATAAAATGACTGATAAAATAATAATCAAGGGTGCCAGAGAGCATAATCTGAAAAATATTGATCTGGAGCTTCCGAGAAACAAGCTTATCGTTATGACAGGTCTTTCCGGTTCGGGAAAATCATCACTTGCCTTTGATACTATATATGCGGACGGTCAGAGAAGATATATGGAAAGTCTTTCATCATATGCAAGAATGTTTCTTGGACAGATGGAAAAACCTGACGTTGACAGTATCGAAGGTCTTTCGCCGGCTATTTCTATAGACCAGAAGACCACCTCAAAAAATCCACGTTCAACGGTCGGAACTGTTACAGAGATATACGATTATCTGAGACTTTTGTATGCGAGGATAGGTATACCGCATTGTCCGGTGTGCGGAAGAGAGATAAAACAACAGACAGTCGATCAGATAACAGACAAGCTTATGAGCTTTGATGAGGGAACAAAGATACAGCTTTTGGCACCTATTGTAAGAGGAAGAAAGGGAACATATGCAAAGGAGCTTGAGAAAGCGAGCCGTTCAGGATATGTTCGTGTAAGGATAGACGGTATACTTTATGATCTTTCTGAAAGTATAGCACTTGATAAAAATAAGAAGCACAATATCGAGATAGTAGTGGACAGACTTGTTATAAAAGACAGCATTCGTTCACGCCTTACAGACAGTATTGAAACTGTAATGTCGGTTTCGGGCGGTCTTCTTATAGCGGATATAATCGGCGGAGAAGAAATGGTTTTTTCACAGAATTATGCCTGCCCCGAGCATAATATAAGCATTGAGGAACTTAATCCAAGAATGTTTTCGTTCAACAATCCTTTTGGCGCTTGTCCTAAATGTACAGGACTTGGAACTTTTTCAAGGATAGACCCCGATCTTATAGTTCCGAATAAAGACCTGAGCATAAGACAGGGTGCAATAAAAGCAAGCGGCTGGAATACTTTAAGCGATGGTTCTATCGCAATGATGTATTATAACGGTATTGCCGAAAAATATGGGATAAGCCTTGATACTCCGTTTAAAGACCTTCCGAAAGAAGCGGTGAACGCTTTTCTCTACGGAACCGAAGACAGAATAGAGCTTAAAATAATAGATTCATTCGGCGGCGGCGTTCGTTACAGCCGTTTTGAAGGTATCATAAATAATCTCCAGCGCAGGTATTCCGAGAGCAAGAGTGAATACTCAAAAGGAGAGATAGCTGATGTAATGAACGAGATAAGCTGTCCTGAGTGTCACGGTCAGAGACTTAAAAAAGAAAGTCTTTCCGTTACAATAGGCGGTATAAATATTATCGAGTTCACTCATAAGTCGGTTTCAGATGCGCTGGACTTTATAAACAGTCTGGAGCTTTCGGAAAGAGAACATCTTATCGGTGACGGGATAATCAAGGAGATAAGAGAACGCCTTGGATTCTTAAAGAGTGTCGGGCTTGATTATCTTACTCTTTCACGTTCGTCCGGAACCCTTTCGGGCGGAGAAAGCCAGAGAATACGTCTTGCAACGCAGATAGGTTCGTCGCTCATGGGAGTTTTATATATTCTTGACGAGCCAAGTATAGGGCTTCATCAGAGAGATAATGATAAGCTTATAGCAACACTTAAAAGGCTTCGTGACATAGGCAATACGCTTATAGTCGTTGAACATGATGATGACACGATGCTTGCAGCCGATTATATAGTTGATATAGGACCGGGAGCCGGTGTCAACGGCGGTGAAGTTATTTTTTCCGGTACTGTTCAGCAGCTTTTAAAGTCGAAAAGATCTCTCACGGGACAGTATCTGAGCGGAAGAAAAAAAATACCGCTTCCTGAATGCAGAAGACCGGGAAACGGAAAATTCCTTACAGTCAGGGGAGCGTATGAAAACAATCTCAAAAAGATAGACGTATCTATACCTTTAGGTATGCTTGTTTGCGTCACTGGAGTTTCAGGTTCGGGAAAATCATCACTTGTAAATGAGATAATCTATAAAAACCTTGCTGCAAAACTAAACCGTGCAAAGATAAGACCGGGAAAATTTGAAAGCATGGAAGGCATTGAAGAACTTGACAAGGTCATAAATATAGACCAGTCACCGATAGGAAGAACACCACGTTCAAATCCTGCGACTTATACGGGAGTATTTACAGATATCCGAGAGCTTTTTGCACAAACTAATGATGCAAAGGCTAAAGGATATAGCTCAGGAAGATTTTCATTCAATGTAAAGGGCGGACGATGTGAAGCCTGTGAGGGCGACGGCATAAAGAAGATAGAGATGCACTTCCTTCCGGACATATATGTTCCGTGTGAGGTATGTAAAGGAAAGAGATACAACCGTGAAACGCTCGAGGTGCTGTACAAACGAAAACCTATCTATGATGTACTTGAAATGACGGTCGATGAGGGACTTTTATTCTTTGAGAATCACCCTAAGATCTACCGCAAGCTCAAAACTTTGCAGGAGGTAGGATTAGGATACATCAAGATAGGACAACCGGCGACAACTCTTTCGGGAGGAGAAGCACAGCGTGTAAAGCTTTCGACTGAGCTTTCAAAGCGTGCAACGGGAAGAACTATATATATCCTTGATGAACCTACTACCGGACTTCATAACGCCGATGTTCATAAACTCATAGAAGTTTTGCAAAGGCTTGCCGATACAGGAAATACTGTTCTTGTGATAGAACATAATCTTAATATAATCAAAGTTGCGGATCATCTTATAGATCTGGGACCCGAAGGCGGAAGCGGCGGCGGAACTTTAGTATGCTGCGGTACACCCGAGGAAGTTTCGGAATGCGAAGAGTCATATACAGGACAGTATCTGAAGAAATATCTGAAAAATCAAGATATATGATATATAGTAAAAATCAATAGAATTCGGATCGCCTTTTTATGGAATAATTTTAAATAATAAATTCCTGAAAACAGTTGAAAAATGCTTAGAAATGATGTATAATATATATGGACAACATCATCTACTTTTTATTTAAAGTGTTTTTGAATGATAATATATTTTTTCGATGTTGCAGTTAAATTCAATATTTGGAGGTCAGGTTATGGCTTATATGGTTAGACAGTCCATCATGGACAAAGAACAAAACGTTTTAGGGTATGATATGAGATACTATGATGATACAGCAGGTTCTGCTGACAGCGAGAATACTGCGGCAAATGCAGTTTCAAATATATTGACCCAGATAGGCGATCAGAACATAGCAGATGATAAACCTTTATTCTTAAACTTTACATGGAATCTTTTGCAGAGAAAGGTCCCGGAGATGTTCAATCCCGAGAATCTTATTCTTATAATCGAGGATTCTATACTTATAGACCCGAATTCAAGAGATATGATACTTGAATACCGTAAGATAGGATATAAGATAGCTATTACTGATTTTCTCTTTTTCCCGAGATATTTTGGTATACTTGATGATATTGATTATATCCTTCTTGATTTCAAGTATAATGACACTTCTTCGTATGGCAGTATAATCCAGCTTGCAAAAGCGTTTGATAAAAAGATAATTGGATGCGGCATAGAAACAAAGGAAGCATACGACGATGCTCTTAATGTAGGATGTGATTACTTTGTAGGTTCGTTTGTTGCTGAAAAGCTCCCTACTGCTATAAAGCCTACAAACTTCTTACAGGGCAATTTCTTCCAGCTTATGGCAGCAGTTACAAAGCCGGAAGTCAATTATGATGAAGTATCAGAGATACTTTCAAGAGATATAACACTTACACTTGCTCTTTTAAGACTTGTTAATTCCGCTTATTTCTCATTAAGAAATAAAGCCTCTACTGTAAAACAGGCTCTTGTAGTTTTAGGTGTCGGACAGCTTAAACAGTGGATATATCTTTTAAGCTTCAGACAGACAAACGGAGCAAGACCGGATGAACTCATAAAGCTTTCATTCCTTCGTGCGAATTTTGCACAGGAGCTTGCAAAAGTAGCGAAGGATCTTCCGATAAATTCCGGTGAAGCATACCTTCTCGGAATGTTCTCAACACTTGAAAAGCTTACACAGACACCTTTTGAGGAATCTCTCAAAGAGCTTGCTATCTCAGAAGATATTAAAAAAGCACTTATCTCCGGCGAAGGCAAATGTGCTACGCTCTTAAATGTTATCCTTTCTTATGAGAACGCAAACTGGAATGAGATGAAAGCTTGTGCGGATGAGCTTGGCATACCTAATGACAAGATACTTCAGATATATTTTGAATGTGTTGAAAAGGTAAATAAGATCTGGAACGGTATTTCTCGTACAGAGTAATAAAATATAATAAAAACACCTGCAAATATTGCAGGTGTTTTTGCTTTAATCAAGATCGCTTAAAAAATCATCTATTGATATCAGACACCAGTCTCCATCTATTTCATAGACTTCCACAGAGACGTTTTCGCTTTTCGAGCTGCTATCTTTGACTTTTATATCAAGATCCATTTTGATTTCGTATCCGTTTTCAACATCAACGCTTTCATCAAATTCTTCTTTGATGCTGTCTTCGAGCCTGTCCAGTTTACCGCCGCTGAGTTCCTCTTTTTCCTTGACTTTATATGAGATCTCAAGATCGGAAAGCTCTGAAAGTTTTTTTAATTCCGATTCAAGTTCATCATGATCGAACCTATCATCTTCAACTATAAAATCCGGAAGAGCATCTTCAAGGTAATCAGCATCGCCGGAATTCAATGCTTCTACAACATTGTCGATAGGCGCTTTAAAACCATTATTGAATATCGTAAGATTCATAAAAACGATCAGTACAACAAGTATCAAAGCTATAACAGCAACGACAGGGACTATAAAACTGCTGCCTTTCTGAGGTTCTGCATCAGGAGCGGGAGTATCAGGGCTTACGCCAAAACTGCTTTCCTGTGATGCGCCGCAGAAGGGACAGTGTACATCGTTGTTTTCGATCTCTTTTCCGCATTGCATACAATATTTGCTCATTTTTTCCTCCTATTCAGAAATACAACGTATCAATGATTTTATAGTAGCTACCGCATGATCGTAGTTGTTTTTACTTGTTTGTTCATTGCTAAGGTTAGAAGTAATTTTACGCAAAGAAAGATAAAGATCATCAGGCAGGTCTTTTTTCTCTATGCCTATCATTTTTGCAAATTTAGTATTTTTAAGATAGAATTTACATCCGTCGATATTCTTGTTATCAGGAAAATAGGCACTGAGATCTTCAAAACTCATATCCGGTTCAACAAGTTCGTCAGCAGCGGAATCGGCAAGTACGAGCATACATTCGTTAAGCTGGAACTGTGTTGAAAGATTTGAAAGCGAATTCTCATATCCATAAGCGCTCGTCATATTGTCTTCCATATTTGCCGAGATCGGTATATAAACAACGTCTGTAAGATGGATATCGTCATTATTATAATCTTCAACATTATCGTTAAAAAGTTCCTGGATCTGAAGGATATGTTCTGAAAGAGTATCATTATCAGATAAAAGCATTACTCTTGTATCTGAATGTACCGTGGTAAGAGTATCATACAGCAAAAATGAGAATATGATAATAAGAAAGATCGTTACACCGAGCCACCATTTATTGTGATAGATAAAGTTGCTCAATTTCTGTTTGAATGTATAATTGCGCTGGATATCGTCAGACATAAGTATGCTTACATCATCAGAAACACCCTGTCTGACTTTGAGGACTTCAATTTTTTCTTCGGCATTTTTTTTGCCGTATTCCTCACGCACTTTTTCATTTTGCTTTTCAAAACGTTCCTGTTTTTTGAGCTCTTCACGGTTATTGACCTGTTTTATTGTTTCGATAATACCGGGGGCTTTTTTGTTTTTATCATCATTCTGCATAAGAAAGCTCCCGTATCACTGTTCCTCTTTTTCTTCAGAAGCAGCTTTCAGCGGTCTCATAGTCGGGAAAAGAAGAACATCTCTTATAGAAGGACTGTCAGTAAGCAGCATAACAAGTCTGTCAAGACCAAGACCAAGACCGCCCGTAGGAGGCATTCCGTATTCGAGTGCTGTTACAAAGTCTTCATCTACTTCTGCATTAGCGCCCTGCGCTCTCTTTGCTTCGACCTGACGAACGAATCTTTCACGCTGGTCGATAGGATCGTTAAGTTCTGAGAAAGCATTACCCATTTCTCTTGCATAGATAAAGTATTCAAATCTTTCTGTAAATGCAGGATCGGAAGGTTTTCTCTTTGCAAGAGGAGAATTTTCAACCGGATAATCGTAAATTATAGTCGGCTGAATAAGCTTGTCTTCAACATATTCATCAAAGAATGCGATAAGAACATGACCCTTTGTGGCATTTTCGCCTTCTTCGACTTCAAGGCCCTTTGATTTTGCACAGGCTCTTGCTTCTTCATCGGTTGCCCAGTCGTTATAATCAACACCTGCGTATTTTTTAACTGCTTCCACCATGGTGAGCTTTTCCCACGGAGCTGAAAGGTCGATAGTCTCTCCCTGATAAGGAACATTTGTTGTACCGCATACTTTCTTTGCAAGTGTTTCGTACATATTTTCGATAAGTTCCATCATGCCCTTGTAATCGGTGTAAGCCTGATACATTTCGATAGATGTGAATTCAGGGTTGTGTGAAGTATCCATACCTTCATTTCTGAAAATACGTCCTACTTCATATACCTTTTCAAAACCGCCGACGATAAGACGCTTTAAGTAAAGCTCTGTTTCTATTCTTAAATACATATCTATATCAAGTGCATTGTGATGTGTCTTGAAAGGTCTTGCAGCTGCGCCTATTTCAAGTGTATGGAGAACAGGAGTATCTACTTCAATATAGCCTAAGCTGTCGAGGTAATTTCTTATCTCACGGAGTATAAGGCTTCTCTTTCTGAATGTATCACGAACATCGGGATTCATGATAAGGTCAACATAACGCTGTCTGTACCTTGTATCCTGATCCTTTAATCCGTGCCACTTTTCCGGAAGCGGAAGAAGTGATTTTGAAAGGAGCTTTATTTCTTTTGCGTGAACGGAAATTTCGCCTGTCTTTGTCTTGAATACAAATCCGCTTACTCCGACAATATCACCGATATCCCATTTTTTGAAAGCTTTGTATTCATCGGTGCCTACATCATCACGCTTTACATAAACCTGTATCCTGTCGCTTCCGTCTCTGACATCCATGAATGAAGCTTTACCCATGATACGGCGGCTCATGATACGTCCTGCTATAGTGACAGTATTTTCTTTAAGCTTTTCAAGCTCTTCGTTTATCTTTTCCTCGTCATCACCGCAGCGTTCCTTTATCTGCTGTTCTGTCTTTTCAAACTCTTCTTTTAAAACAGCATTTTTGGAATCAACATCAAATTTTGTTATTTCATAAGGATTGTTTCCTGCTGCCTTCATTTCAGCAAGCTTATCAAGTCTTACTTGCTTGTATTCGTTTATATCCGGTTCTTTAACGCCGGAGTTTGCATTATTCATATTTTCACTCATTTATATCCACCATTTCCGATCACTTAGATATTTCAACTATTTCAAATCTTATCTCTCCTACCGGAGCTTCAACTATAAAAATGTCGCCGAGTTTCTTTTTCATAGCAGCTTTTCCGATAGGCGACTCGTCAGAGATCTTGCCGTTGTCTGCATCGGCTTCTGTAGTTCCGACTATCTGTAAAGTCTCTATCTTGTCTGTGCCTTCACGCTTTATCTTTATTATAGAACCGACACCTACTTCATCTACAGAAATGCTGTCGCTTTCAACTACTTCGGCATTAGAGATAGTTTCTTCAAGCTGTGCGATAGTAGCTTCGAGCATAGCCTGCTCATTTTTTGCTTCATCGTATTCGGCGTTTTCTGAAAGGTCTCCGAAGCCTCTTGCTTCTTTGAGCTTCTGTGCGACTTCCGCACGTCTTACGGTTACTAATCTTTTGTATTCCTCCTGAAGTTTTTCAAAACCTTCACGGGACATTTGTTTTTTTGCCATTGTTCATTTCTCCTTAATATCAGATGTTGTATTGATAAGATCAACATTACTCTTTATTATATAATATTTTCTCCGGATTGTCAATGTATTTGGGGAACCTGAGATGTACAAATGCGGATTTTATCCGCCTAAGCGTATCATTTCGTCAATGCAGACTTTTGCTTTGCTTATAAGTTCATCACTCATGATTATCTCGAATGCTCTGCCGTTTTCCTTGCCTATATCCATAAGAGTTTTATGTACGTCCATAAGAGTGGTGAGTTTCATATTAGGGCATATAAGCATTTTTGAGAGCGGATAGAATTCTTTATCCGGGCATTCATACTGCAAATGCTCTGCTATGCTTGTTTCTGTACCGATTATGAATTCCTTTGCATCTGAATTTTTTGCAAAATTCATTATTCCCGAAGTTGAGCCTATATAGTCTGCACGGCTGTATATATCAGGCGAGCATTCCGGGTGAACGAGTACCAGTGCATTCGGGTGTTCCGACTTTGCTTCTTCAAGTGCCGAAAGAGGTACTGCGCCGTGAACCGGACAGCCGCCCTGAAGTGTCATTATATCCTTGTCCGGCAATTGCTGTCTTACATAAGCGCCCAGGTTTTTATCAGGTATGAACAGGAGCTTTTCACTGTCTATCGCTTTGCATATCTTAACGGCGGTAGAAGATGTAACGCATACATCACAGACAGTTTTAAGGTCAGCAGTAGTGTTTATATATGCAACGACCTTTCTGTCAGGTTCTTTTTCACGCATACGCATTATCATTTCCTTGTCCATCTGTTCAGCCATAGGACAGCCGGTACCTTTTTTTGCAAGATAAACTTTTTTATCGGGAGAGAGTATCTTTACCGTTTCAGCCATAAAATGCACACCGCACATTATAAAGCTTTCGCAGTCGTATTTTTTTGCGGCAACGCTCAAAGCGTAAGAATCGCCTGTTTCGTCAGCGATCTCTATTATCTCTCTTGCCTGATAAGAATGTGCGAGTATCACAGCATTCTTTTCTTTTTTAAGTTTCAATATCTCCTGTTGTATGTCTTTTATCATAAATTACTCCTTTTCGTCATTGTCGGAAGCTTTTTTGTCTTTATTCTTTTTGCGTCCGAATAGTTTTTCGGGCTTTTTGATATTCATTTTAGCTATATTTATAGTAGGCTCTGTTCGCTCACAGACATAATCTGATGTTTCAAGAGGAAGTTCCTTTGCTTTGAGTCTTCCTGTGACGATCTCATTTACTATGCTGTAGATCACTGCAAATATCGGTACGAACGCTATCATTCCGATAAGTCCGAACAGACCTCCTCCTACGAATATTGAAAACATTATCCAGAACGGAGATAGTCCGAGCGAGTTTCCGAGTATCTTCGGACCTAATATATTTCCGTCAAACTGCTGGAGCAGGAAGACGAACAGTATGAATATCAGAGTTTTTTCAGGTGAGGTGAGAAGTATCAGCACAGCACATGGGATAGCGCCTATGATAGGA
>CADBQZ010000223.1 GCA_902796865.1 uncultured Ruminococcus sp.
ACGTATCTACGGGCTTTTCTTGGAGCTTGTGACGGGACTCGAACCTGCGACCTGCTCATTACGAATGAGCTGCACTACCAACTGTGCTACACAAGCATAAATAATATCTGTTTCGTTTTGATTAGTCCACACTATCTATTTTATCACAAAAATAAAATATGTCAAGCCCTTTTTTTGATAAAGAATGAAAAATTGCAAATAATTCCCAAAAAATCAAAAATTAAATTGTAATTTACAAAATAGTGTGCTATAATATATATGTGAGACTAAAAAAGGCTCCGCAAAAGAATAAAAAGAGAAACAATCTAATGGAGGAAACAAAATGGACAGGGGAAAAAAACTAGGTCTATCTATTTTCTGGGTGATCCTGACTATTCTTCTTATAATAATGATAGTCATGACAGTCACCGTTAATTACACATTCGGTTCATCACTTCAATCCGGAACAATATTCGGCAAGAATATTTTCGTAATGAACAGCGATATAATGGAACCGGAGATAAATAATGGAGCAGCTGTAATAGCCGACAAGAATGAGATATCAGTACTTACGGAAGGAAACGTTATACTTTTCAATGAGGATTCGGAAACCGAAAACATCATGAGAATAGTTGAAGTAGTCCATAATACCGACAGCACTGTATATCGTGCGGCAGGCGACAATGCACAGGAAAATGTCGTTAATATACCAAAAGAAAATGTCATTGCAAAGTGTGAGAAAACAAGCGACAGAATAGGAAAAGCAGTAACATTTTTAAGAAGTATCACCGGTATAGTTGCTTGTCTTCTTTTACCGTGTATACTGCTTCTGGTGATGCTGTTAGTCAAGATATTCTCCGTGAAAAAGCGCAAAAGGCTTGAAGAAGAGGAGATCGTTTATCCGGAAACATTCGGCATCGGAAGTACTCCTTCAGAGGAAAGAGATTTTTCTCAGAATCCGCTTTTCGATCCTTCTATGGCACCGAAACCGGATGCAATGTTTGAAATGAAGAAATCATCTATTGCCGAGCATTTTGGTGTAAAGCCGTCCGCCCGTGCAAATAATCCTCAGGAACCTTCTGAAAGAAATCTTAAAACAGAAAGCGCTGTTGCGAAGTTCAAAGCTGCGGTAGACGAAAGACCGTCAGCGCCGGTTACAAGAAAGGCTTCATTAGCACCTGACCTTCCTGTTGCTGATAAATCGGATAAGATGGCTGCTATAAAAGCTGCTCTTAACGAAAAGGATAATACCGATGCTGCAGACAATGCACCAGCCGATAATGTACAAAATGTACAGCCGGAAACGCAGGAAAACTTCACACCGCAGGAACAGCCTCAGCCGGAGGTACATGAACCGCCGAGAAAGCCTAAAAAAGAAGACAACATAAAGTCTATAGACGATCTTATAAAGGCACTCGAAGAAGAAAAGAAAAAACTTTGATGATAAAGGCAATGCTGCATATAGCGATGCAGCATTGCCTGTTATTTATGAGGAAAAAAGGAGAAACATCATGACAGAAAAGGAAATAGCAGAGATAAGAAGAAGAATAAGCGCCGATAAATCAGGCATATCTAATATACGAGGCTGTTATGTGAATGAGCAGCATCAGATAGTATCAGATTTTGACCAGTTTCTTGGTACGGTTGAAAAGAATGAAGCCGAAGAGCTTCTTAAAATAATGAAGAAGACCCTTTCGGGACAGATCGGAAAAAATCTGGTAGGCATTGAATTTTCCAATCAACAGGTCGTTGACAGTGATGAACACCGTATGCTTATGGCTATCCGTGACAGTGATATGAAAGATGATGAGAGCATTTCTGAACTTTACAGACGCATTATAGATGGAACTGATATAGAAGGAAGATTCATAATTCTTCTCGCACTTGATAAATACGACGTTCCGGCTTATTCTAAAGATGATGTGAAGCTTGAGGACAGCGAAACGGTATTTACATATATCCTATGCAGTATTTGCCCTGTAAAGCTTACAAAGCCTGCACTGGGCTATAAGCCTGCTGATAAACAGTTTTGCAATATAAAGACCGACTGGGCTATATCATCGCCGCAGCTTGGATTCATGTTCCCGGCATTTGATGACAGACAGGCAAATATTTATGAAGCTCTGATATACACTAAGGACCCTTCTGCAAGGCTCGATGATTTTGCCGGAGAGGTATTCAATACGGACATAACTATGCCTGCAAGCGAACAGAAGGATAATTTCAGCGGACTTATCGAACAGACGATATCAGAAGACTGTGACCTTGATGTGGTACAGAATATCTACGGTCAGCTCACACAGATAGTCGAGGACTATAAAGGAAGAAAGGACGAACCGCCGGTAACTATCTCTAAAAAGACGATAACCGACGTTTTTGAGCATTGCGCTGTTCCAACAGAAAAAGTAGAGGACTTCGGCTCAGAGTATGACCGTGTATTCGGTGAGAACGCAAAGCTAAGCCCGAAAAATGTCGTTGATATAAAACGGTTTGAAGTAAAGACCAACGGTATTACTGTTAAAGCTGACCCTGAGTACGCAGGTCATATAACAACAAAAATAATAAACGGCATGAAATATATAATGATCCGTGCCGAGGGCGACGTTGAGGTAAACGGTGTAAATATAAATATCAATGAATAACGAGTTCATGAAATACTGAGAATAAAATATAAAACGACCGTTAAAGGGCAGTTATCTGTTCCTTTAACGGTCGTTTTGTTCATCGTATGATTCAGGAATTTAGATATTCCATGAAATTATTCTTGTTTTCTATCGCCGTAGTTGTAGGTCTTCCAAGATCATCTCTTGCGCCGATAGAACACTTAACTTCGATAAATGAAAGTGCCTTTCTTGCTTTAGCAGCTTCAAGCTCTCTGTCAAGAGAATCCGGATCGTCAACACATACCGCATAAGGATAGCCGAACGCCTTTGCTGCTGCAACAAGATCTATCTTAGATGCAACTGTAGGCATACCGCCAACCGTCTCATGGGCACTATTATTTATAACTACATGGATCACATTATCAGGTGAATTTGCTCCCATAACAGCCATACTTCCCATGTGCATAAGAGCGGCGCCGTCACCATCAATACACCATATACGCTTTTCAGGCTTATTTAAAGCTACTCCCAAAGCAATTGATGAAGCATGACCCATAGAACCAACAGTCAAAAAGTCATATTTATGACTCTGACCTTTTGCAGTCCTTATCTCAAAAAGCTCACGGCTTGGTTTACCTGTCGTTGATATTATCGGGTCTTCTCCGGAAGCTTCTGCAATATGTCTTATTATATCTTCACGGATCATTTTATATTCATTTTTATACTCCACTTTTTTATCATAGGTAAGTGCGCCTTTGCGTACTACAAAAGCTGTCTGCTTGCCTTTTGCTAAAAGCTCTCTGAATTTTTCCATAGCATCGGACAGTTCTTCTTCGGTAGTATTCTTGCTTATTACAAAGGTACTTATATCCATATCTTCAAGCAGCTTTAATGTAACTTTGCCCTGATAGATATGCTGTGGCTCATCATGTATTCCCGGTTCGCCTCTCCAGCCGACAATAAACACTGCCGGAATAGCATACACCTCATCATTCAGAAGTGAAGCTGCCGGGTTTATTATATTGCCTTCGCCTGAATTCTGCATATAAACAACAGGTATCTTCTTTGTTGCAAGATGATAGCCGGCTGCTATAGCCGTACAGTTTCCCTCGTTTGCCGCAATAATATGATGATGCTTGTCTATACCGTAAGTATCCATAAGATAATTGCATAATGCTTTCAACTGGCTGTCGGGTACACCTGTATAAAAATCCGCACCTATGATCTCAACTAATTTTTCTACATTCATTTTAATTCTCCCTGTACATTTAATATTTCTCTATAAAGCTTTTCTATAGTCTCCACTGTGAGGCTGACAGGATGATTCTTTAAGCGCACCGGATTTACCGAATTTTTAAGAATATCTATATCTTCTTCCGTGACATTTTCCGGTGGATAAAGCTCCAGCTTGTGAGACAAAGATGCAAGTTTATTAACTGCTGCTTCTATAGAATC
>CADBQZ010000224.1 GCA_902796865.1 uncultured Ruminococcus sp.
ATAAAAGTGAGCCTTTTTCTTTTTCTGCTTCTTCTGTTTCAGAGCCCGCATCAGGAACACTGGTTTCAGCTTCCGTCGGCTTTTCCTTTACTTCTGTTATAACAGCAGTTTCAATCGTTTTTTCAGCCGATGGCACCACTTCCCATGCAGTAAGAGGTCTTGTATAAGAGCTTTCATCGCTGCCTGAATTATAACCACAGGCTGTAAGTGACGCAATAAATGCTGCTGATAAGCATATCAGAATTTTATTCATCAATGTTTCTCCAATCTTTCTATAAACACTATTAAAAAACCGCCCTTTAAAAGAGCGGTTTTCGTTCAATGAGCATACAGCATCATTGATATTTTTATAATAACTCAGATCTTATCAAGTGCCTGCTTTATATCGTCGATTATATCATCAACATTTTCAAGGCCGCATGAGAATCTTATCATACCGCCGTCTATACCTGCTGCTTCAAGCTGTTCATCGGTAAGCTGACGGTGTGTAGCACTTGCAGGATGAAGTACACAAGTACGGATATCTGCAACGTGAACTACATTTGATGCAAGCTGTAAGCTGTCCATAAATTTAACAGCATTATCTCTTCCGCCCTTTATGCTGAATGTAATTACGCCGCTGCTGCCGTCAGGAAGATATTTCTGTGCAAGATCATAGTACTTATCGCCTTTAAGACCGGGATAGCTTACTGATACTACCTTGTCAGAGCTATCTAAGAATTCTGCAACTTTTTTAGCATTTATGCAGTACTGCTTCATACGTACAGCAAGCGTTTCAAGTCCAAGATTAAGAAGGAATGCAGAATGTGCAGCAGGATAGCATCCGAAATCTCTCATAAGCTGCATTCTTGCTTTTACAATGTATGCTGCCTTGCCATATGCCTTTGTATATACAGTACCGTGATAACTTTCATCAGGTTCTGTAAATTCAGGGAATTTTCCGTTTGTCCAGTCGAATTTTCCGCTGTCAACTATAACGCCGCCGCCCTGTACAGCATGACCGTCCATATACTTTGTTGTTGAATGTATAACTATATCAGCGCCGTGTTCGATAGGTCTGCAAAGTATCGGTGTCGGGAAAGTATTGTCGATTATAAGCGGTACATTATTCTTATGAGCCACTCTTGCAAGCTTCTCTATATCAAGAACTTTCAAAGCAGGATTTGCAAGAGTTTCTCCGAAAACAGCCTTCGTATTAGGCTTGAATGCTTTTTCGATCTCCTGCTCATCAGCATCAGCATCAACAAAGATACATTCAATACCGAGCTTTTTAAGAGTTACCGCAAAAAGATTTACTGTACCTCCGTAGATAGTTGCAGTTGATATAAAACTGTCTCCGGCAGAACAAAGATTAAGTATCGAAAGAAGCGAAGCTGCCTGTCCGCTTGATGTACACATAGCGCCGATACCGCCCTCTAAGGCTGCGATCTTTTCTTCAACAGCCATTACGGTCGGATTTTCAAATCTTGAATAGATAAGGCTTTTTGTCGGATCGTCAAAAACTGCTGCCACATCATCTGTTGAGTCGTATACATAAGTTGTACTCTGTACGATAGGTACTACTCTTGGTTCAGTATTTTTTGGGCTGTATCCTTCATGCAAACACTTGGTTTCTATTTTCATAATTTTTCCTTTCCAATAAATGTTTTTTCTTTTTCTCGATATATAAATTATATCATAACCATCCTGCACGGTCAATATAAAAAACTTAAATAGCTGATACATTATAGATATACTTAGGTATAGGAAATACCTATAGCACTTTTATAAATCTTATGTCAAGCTGTTTCATAGCATTAGAGTCGTCCAAAATAAAGTTATATAATCTGTTATAGTAATCATATGCCGCATTCGATTCTTCCTGTGTTATCTCCTGTCCGCTCATTGAGGCTTTAAGTGTTAAAGATGTCAAAGCTGCAAAGCTTTCTTCAAAGCCTTTTTCTGACATCACAGCATCAATATGACCCGCAAATTCCATATACTGTTTGCCTTTGCGTTCAAGACCGGTATATTTCAACAGTTTTTCGGAAAGTTCATATGCTTTTATGACCTTTGCCTTTTCGTCAGTACCTTCAAATATCTTTTTCCGCTTCCCCTGGATATAAAAATATCTTACAGCAATAAGTAAAGCTAAAGCAAGAATACCTGTGAGCACGATAAGTATCACTTTTAATTTGACGTTCATAGGCTTAGAAGGCTCGCTGTTTTTAGTTTCAGTATGGCTCTTTGCCGACGCTTTAGTATCTTTACTGTCTGAATGACTATTTTCCGAAACGGAAGTCTCATGAGTATCCGAAGAAGCTTTTTTCTCATCTGTTTCTTCTGTTAAAACTGCTGAGGTCTCAGCAGGCTCATCAGGTACTCCGCCGTTTAACACAGCAGATGCCGAAGGTGTAAAATCATATGGTATCCAGCCAAGCCCGTCTATAAATATCTCTGCCCATGCGTGAGCACGGCTGTCTTCTATATTTATAGTATAACTGCCGTCACTATTATGAGTGCTGCTGTTAAAATCACTTGCAAGCATGACATAGCCATCGGCATATCTTGCAGGTATGCCTGACATTCTTGCAAGTATTATACCTGCTGTAGCAAAATGTACACAATATCCTTTGTGATTTTCAAGCAGAAAATAATTCACGAAATCCCTGCCGTCCGGTGTCGTTCCGGGCTCAAGAGTATATACAGCATTTTCTTCAAGTATCTTCTTTATAGCACTGAGCTTTTCATAACGCATAACATATTCGTCTCTGTCATAATAAAGCTCCAGAGATGTATCCTTTATAAATCTGTTATAAAGTTCATCTATCTCTTCGGTATCGGGAACATTCAGATAATTTTCAAAAACAAAATCGCCGTACTCTGACATAGTATAATAATTATCTTCATAAAGGAACGCAAACATATCATAAATGTTTTTCTGCGTTATCTGTTGTCCGGAACAGCTGAATCCATATGTTTTCGTATTTTCGAGTTTAGTTTCTGTATCATTAGTATATGTGATGATGCCGTCCGGTATCGAAATATACGGGATATAATTACAAGATTCATTGTCATATAACGACTCAACGTTCATATCTATCAGGTTTGCAGAATAATGATTAAAATAAAAATCATTCAGCATATTCTGCGGAAAAATGCCGTTTTTTTCAAAATCATCGAACATATCTCCATTTTCGACATATATGCTGTTATTAAAGCTATTCCAGCTGTGACCGTCATAATCTGATCCTGTATATCCTTTGATATATATATTATCCTCCGGCACACCGTCAGCATTTACAACAAGATCCGTCTTGTTTTTGAAATGTACCGCTCCTCTTTCGCCTAAACTATGATCGTACAATTTTGTATTTCCAAACCCGAAAGATGCCGCTAGCCTGTCAAAGCTTCCGCCCAGATCATCAAGTGAAAAATCATTCACCGCAAGCTTTATATCC
>CADBQZ010000225.1 GCA_902796865.1 uncultured Ruminococcus sp.
GAAATCTAAGGGGTTTATACCAAGAATCGCAGATATTCGGTATGACATTGAAGATGATGAACGTTTTTTAACGTATATCCGCACTAAAAACAGGGAGCTGCGTGACGAGCTGTACAGCTATCAAACACTCAAATACAACCTTGATGTCATGAATGATAGACAGCCAACCGAAGAACCCGTCAGAGAGGAACAGAGAGCGTTCTCGGACAGATTTGACAGCTATCATGACGAGGTTATCAGCGTGACAGCGACTACGGCAGAGAGCGTGAGAGCGACTATGACAGGGAATATGAAACACCGAGGAACAAACCTTCCAAGCGGAGCAGAAATGATGATTTTGATATGGAGCTGTAATTGATTATAAAATATTGCATTTTTTCACATAAAATGGTATAATAAAAATATACCCAATGTAAACAAGAACGGTATGACAAAGGTCAATACAAAAATATAGGAGGTATTCAATGAGAGCAAAGAAAATTTTAAGTGCCATTACATCTGCGGTAATGCTGCTGAGTACTGCTATACCATATTCGGCGCAGACAGTAACAGCCGAGGAAACCGCCGAAAATGTTCAGGCAGCAACGGAAACTACTGATATTCAAGGCGGCAATTCACTTAGCAAGCTGATACTTGGTGCAGCCGAAAGTGATGCATCTACAGCTGAATCTGCCGACGCACAGGAAAGTGACGATCAAAACCGTGTTTCAAAAGTAGTTATTGAAAACGGCAAGGCTGAGGTCACATACAACACCCAAACCGCTTGTGACCTGGTGGTGGCATTCTGTTCTGATGACGGCAAAAAAATGTACGACAGCGTTACAGCACACGTTACACCCCTTGAAGAATCCGATACTGATGAAGTGAATTTTTCCACTCCCGTTCAGACTTATGCTTTTGATGTTCCCGAAAAAGTACCCGAATATTATCTTGTAAAGTCTTATCTTGTGGGAGATGGATTTGTTCCTTTGAGTCGTGAGTACTCCACAAACTACTACACCCAAAGCATAACAGAGGTTCGTAACGCAAAACCGAGCGATTATGACCCGGAGCTTGTAGTCGAACTGGAAGATACGGCAGATGAGAGTTTTATGGTGCTGCAGGAAGAAACAAAGGTCATTACATATGACGGCATACATAATTTGTTGGATACTTCCGATGAAGAAGCAGCCGGCTATCATTTCACAAATGCCGATGAACAGCTAACGGCGCTCAAATCGGGAGATGTGATATACTATGATTACCCTGAAGTCGAAATGTTAGTGTTCAAGGTTGGCAGTATCACTGTTGACGGTACAGATGTAACTATCACCGAAGCCGAAATGCAACTTTCGGACGCATTTTCTGTGTATAAGATACAAGATCGCATTCAAGGAAAGCCGATTGCCGAAGAGGGTAAGGAATATAAAAACGGCTTGACCTATGTGGGTGCAACGCCTAATGAATCGGCTGTATCTCAGTCTGTCAGCGATGAAGTCTATGAAACAGCAGGCGATAGTCCGATAGAGACCATAGAAAGCACGAGCATTACCGTAAAAAATGTGGTCAAACAGGTAATTTTAGGTGCTCCGCAAGTTGACCCTATACCTTTAAATTACACTTTTACATGGAAAAATGATAAACTAAATATAGCTCAAAATGAGGCTGAGAAAAGATATAATGAACAAAAAAAAGACACGCTGCTTATCACTAATAAATACGATGGTTCGGAAAACGGCGAGATATACGGCAGCGCAAAGGGCTTTGTTGATGTAACTATAAAGGAAAGTGCTAAACTGTATATTGATTTGTTCGGAAATGAAAACGGTCAGGAATACAGTAATATAGCACTCGATTCAACAGCGGATATCTCAGGCAGTATTGGCATAGAGGGAAGCGGACAGATATTAGTTGTCGGAGAGAGTTTTGCAAACAGATTTTTTGAAGCACTTATAGGTATAGGTGTTGAATTTAGCGGAAATATCAAGTTTACAAACAGCGGGCTTACAATAAAAAGCTACAGCGAAGTAAGTGTTCTGCGCTCCGGGCTCATTCCTACTCAAATTTTGCCAAACAGGAATTGCAGTGTTGATTATGAACCGGAAAAACAAATATCCTCCGAGGGAAGCTTGGGTGTTTTTGTGGAAGCCAAAACTATGGCTTATATTGGCGCTGATCTAGGAATTGATTTTAAAGCGTATTATGATATAAAGGCGAAAAGAATATATTTAGATGAAACAAATGAGTTGTATCCCGAAACTATACACACCTGTGATAATTGTATTTACGAAGCTATATATCTGAGTGCCGATCTAACAGCAAAAGCAGGGCTGTTTGAAGTGTTTGACGGAAAATATTCGTTAAAAGCCGCTGCTTCGGATTATTACGGAGGAAGTGATTGGAAACTTACAGATTTTTATTTCTCTCTGACTTATGGTGATTTTGGCTTTGGAAAGTGTCCACATCAGAATTACCGCATTGATGCGTATGTGTTAAAGAACAATGAGCCTGTAGAAAATGCAGAAGTGACGATAAAAGCCGAAAACGGTGAATCTATAGATTATAAAACTAATGATATTCTGTTTGTACAGCTTACTTTTCCTAACGACGAATATACACTAACTGCAACAAAGATAAGAGCGGCAGAAGGCGAAACTGCAGCATTTAAGACCAATAAAGACGGCTTGGTACAGATATTTGCTCCCGATGGGAACTATATCATATCTTCCGATGTTGATGGTGTTGTAAACGAAAAGACAGTTGAGCATAGCGGCAGACGCAAGACCTTAGAATTTAAGTATTATACCGTGAATGGAGAGCTGCGTATATCAGACGGAAAAACCGACCCCACCGACCCTGACACACCCACATATGATGAGAAAGATGCACAGGAATCCCTGCAATATCTTACATGGGAAGAAACACCACGTGATAGCGATAGTATCACCATAACCGGATATAAGGGTGAGCCTGCAAAGCTTGTTATTCCAAGTGAGATTGAAGGTATGCCTGTTATACAAATAAAAGATAATGCATTTGTAGAGTGTGAAAGTCTTAAATCGGTTGTTATACCTGATTCGGTATTATATATTAGGCAAGGTGCATTTGCAGGATGCTGCAATCTTTCCACAATC